>JALYFY010000685.1 GCA_030777385.1 Pseudomonadota bacterium
TCGGCGTGGTGCTCGGCATCGTGGTGGTCGAGGCCCTGCGCCAGCAGGGGATCGCGCCCGCCTGCCCCATCGAGGTCGTTGCCTTCGGGGATGAGGAGAATGTGCGCTTCCCCACCAATCTCTCCACATCCCATGCGCTCGCTGGCCTCTTCAACCCGGCCTGGCTCGACGGCAAGGATCAGGACGGCATCACGCTTCGCGATGCGCTGATCCGCTTCGGCGGAGATCCCCACGGCGCTGCGGCGCTCGCCCGCGATCCCGCGCGCTATCGCGGCTACCTCGAGGTGCATATCGAGCAGGGTCCGCAGCTCGAAGCGGGAGACTTGGCGGTCGGCATCGTCTCGGCCATCAACGGCATCACCCGCGCCCGCGCCACGGTGATCGGCGAGGCGGGGCATGCGGGCACGGTGCCCATGGCGATGCGCCGCGATGCGCTCGCCGCAGTGGCCGAGATGATCGGCATCGTGGAGCGCGCCGGTTCCACCCGCACCGACACGGTGGCGACCGTCGGCGTCGCCCAGGTGCAGCCGGGCGCGATCAACGTGATCCCGGCGCGGGTCGACTTCACCCTCGATGCCCGCGCGCCCGACGATGCGGTGCGCCAGGCCATGGTGCAGGACATCACCACCGAATGCCAGGCCGCCGCGGGAAGACGCGGCGTCGATCTGACCATCGAGCCGTTCATGGAGTCGCCAGCGACCCCCATGGACAAGAGCTTGATCGCGCAGCTCGAAAGCGCCGTCAAAAGCCTCGGGATCGAGCCGCTTCATCTCGCCTCCGGCGCCGGGCACGATGCGGTCGCCATGGCCAATCTCTGCCCCTCCGCCATGCTCTTCGTGCGCTGCAAGGGCGGCATCAGCCACAACCCGGCGGAGTCGATCACGGTCGAGGATGCGGATGTGGCCGCGCGTGTGCTGATCGAGGCGGTCAAGCGGATTACCATGTGAGGTTTGTGCATTGACGCATGCGCCCAAGATCGAATTCGTCGATAGCGATCCTATGCTCCATCAGGTCGTGCTTGAGGGTGTACGGGGCTTCAACAGAACCCTGTTTGCCAACCATCCGCCCGGACAAGAGCTAAACCTTGCCATCCGCGATGGGGACAACCACGAGCCGGTTGGAGGCCTCCTGGGCCGCACGGCCGGAGGATGGCTTGCCATCGAGCTGATCTTCGTGCCCGAAGCCTTACAGGGCATGGGGCTTGCCACGAGGCTCATCGCGATGGCCGAGGAGGAGGCAAGGCGGCGCGGCTGCCACTCGGCTTGGCTCGACACGCTCAACCCCAAGGCGTTCACGCTCTACCAGCGCCTGGGTTATCAGGTTTTCGGCGAACTCAAGGATTATCCGGTCGGGTTCAGCCGCTTCTTCCTGCAGAAAAAGCTCGACGCCGCTGTCTGACGGAAATCAGCCGCGCCACTCTTCCGCTAGCACCGCCCAGCGCTCATGATCGCGCCAATCGCCGTCGATCTTGAGGTAGCGGGGCGAATAGCCCTCCTGGCGAAAGCCCAGTCTTTTCACGAGCGCCCGCGAGGGCTCGTTGCCGGGCTGGATGTTGGCCTCCACCCGGTGCAGGCCGAGTTCACGAAAGGCGTGGGTCACCACGAGGCGCACCGCCTCGCCCATCAGGCCCCGCCCATTCAGGCCCGCCATGCCGTAATAGCCCATATAGGCGCTCTGGAAGAAGCCGCGCACGATCTCGCTCAAGTTGACCACGCCGGCGATCCTGCCGCTTTCTCGCTCACGGGCGATGAAGCCGATGGATCTGTCGCCGTCGCAGCGGGCGAGATAGCCGAGAAAGCTTGCGTGGTCGCGGCAGGGCGAGACCCAGGGCTCGTGCAGGGCAATGCTCGCCAGATTGCCGGCGATCAACTCGGCGGCGTCCGAAGGCTGTACGGGGCGAATCGTAACGCGGGACAACATAGGATTCATTCCAGCTTCAGGAACCATGGCATAGACCTGCCGTTGTCGTCAGCCCCTTCTCATAACAAGGAATGGACCATGCGAGCCATCATTCTCCCCGCCTTTGTCTTTGCTCTCGGTGCAGGCTTCTTTGCGACCCCTCAGGAGGCCCAGGCGCGCTTCGGCGCCCAGCAGGTGGAAGCGCCGGCGCTTGTGGACAATGTGCAATGCGTCACCCGCCAGGTCCGCACCGTGCGGCCGAACGGACGCGTGGTCTATCGCACCGTGCGCAACTGCGGCGTGGGTCGAGGCTTTGGCCGTGTTGAACGCTGCCGCACGGTGCGCGAGCGCGTCTACCGCCCGAACGGCAACGTGGTTTATCGCACCGTTCGCCGCTGCCGCTGATCGGTTTCGGCTCAAAAGAACAAGGGCCCGGCTCACGCCGGGCCCTTTCGTTATTCCAGCTCGCCGATGGCGCTCTCGACCGCTTCGACGACGGCACCGGAGCGCACCAGTTCCAGTGCCTGACGCATCTCGGTGGCGTACCAGCGGTCTCCCTCGAGAGCCGGTGGGATGAGGTTGCGGATGGCCTCTATGGCAGCGCGCGAGCCCCTGCCGAGCGGGTAATCCCCTGCAATCGGCTCCACCAGCGTGAGAGCTTGCGCGGCCATCAGCAATTCGCCTGCCACGATCTGCTCCACGTTCTCCACGATGCTGCGCGCCTTGCGCCCGCACCAGGTGGAGTTCGAGATGTGATCCTCGGCATTGGACTTGCCCGGGATGGAATCGACCGAGCCGGGGGTGGCGAGGCTCCGGTTCTCCATGACCAGCGCCGACATGGAGCACTGCACCGTGGCAAAACCAGTATTGAGGCCGCGCTTGCCGGCGAGCAGGTTGCGCGGCAGGCCGTAGGACATGGTGGGATCGATGAGCCGCGCCAGGCGCCGCTCGGAAATCGAGCCGAGATCGGCCATGGCGATGGCGAGAAAATCCATCGCCTGCGCCATGTACTGGCCGTGGAAGTGCCCGCCGGAGATCGACACGTAGCCGCCCTGGCCGTCGTCGAAGATCAACGGATTGTCGGTGGCGGAGTTCATCTCCGTGCCGATGATGCGCTCCACATACTCCACCGCCTCGACGGCAGGGCCGTGCACCTGCGGCGTGCAGCGTAAGGAGTAGACATCCTGCACGCGAGGAGCAGCAGGCTGCCCCGGCTGGCGCGGCTCGTCGGGGAAGACGATGTCGCGCGCGCCTTGCGAGCACCGCTTCGTGCCGTCGAGAACTCGCAGCAGGTTGCGCGCGACGCGCGCCTGGCCGGGATGGGGGCGCGCCCTGTGCACGCGCGGATCGAAGGCGGCGAGTTCGCCGCGCATGGCCTCCAGCGAGAGGCACATGGCGATGTCGGCATGCTTCAGGAGGCGGCGCGCATCGTGCGTGGCGAGAGCGCCCAGCGCCAGCGATGTGGTCGAGCCGTTGATGAGCGCTGAGGCATCCTTCGCGCCGAGCTCGAAATCCGGATCGAAGCCTGCAGCCGCAATCGCCTCCCGCGCCGGCATGAGGCGGCCTTGGTAGATCATGTGGGCTTCGGCAAAGCCGCAGACGGCGCCCGCCATATGGGCGAGCGGCGCGAGATCGCCCGAGGCGCCGACCGAGCCCTTCTGCGGGATGACGGGATGCAGACCCGCATTGATGAAGGCGATCAGCCGCTCGACCAGCTCGACCTGCGGGCCCGAATAGTTCGACGCGAAGGCATTGGCCCGCAGCAGCATCATCGCCCGGGTCACATCCTCCGAAAAAGGCTCGCCGACGCCGGTGGCGTGAGCATAGACGGTCTTCTGCTGGTAGGCCGCCATGTCGCTGATGAGAACGCGCTGGTCCTTGAACAGCCCGACGCCGGTGTTGAAGGCATACATGAGCGGCGCGTCGTCATGCATCCAGGTGCGGTCGATATAGGCTCTGGTTGCCGCAATCCGCTCGCGCGCCTCCGGGGCCAGGGCCGCTTGTGCGAATTGCCCCCCTGCATCGGGGCGCGCCACGCGCACCACGTCCTGAATGCCGAGAGTGGCCCCATCGAGCTTGACCGTCATCGCTGTTCCTCACGTTCCATGAGAAGGGATACCGGGGCTTTATGCGCGGTGCAACCGCTGCCCTCGCACAGGTTCGTCGCAGATTCAGCGCGTCTTCATGGACGAGCCATGGAAAAAGGCCCCGGGGCATGCCCGAGGCCTGAAGTGGTTGGTATCGAACCCGGCAGCCGGGATCAGACCCGGCCGAGGCGCTTCGTGGTCTGCGGATCGAACAGGTGGACGTTGGCCGGATCGACGGCGAGCGTCAGCTTGCGGGTGTCGGCCGGGAGCTGGCCCGTGGAGGCCTGAACGACGAATTCCGCGCCGGCGACCTTGCCGTGGAAGAGCTGCGTTGCGCCGAGCTCCTCGACGAAGTCCACATCCATGGAGAGCGAGCTGGCGCCGACCCCGCCGGCTTGAACGTCCTCCGGACGCAGGCCCACTTCGATGGCGGAGCCTGGGGTGAGACCCTCGCGCATGTCCGTGACGGCGATCGACTGACCGCCCACCGAGACGCGGCCCGGTCCCTCCACTTGGCCTGGCAGGATGTTCATGGGCGGGGAGCCGATGAAGGTGGCGACGAACCGGGTTTCGGGGCGGCGATAGACGTCGGCCGGGGTGCCCACCTGCTCGATCTGGCCGCCGGACATCACCACCAGCTTGTCGGACAGCGTCATGGCCTCGACCTGATCGTGGGTCACGTAGATCGAGGTCACGCCGAGGGCCCGCTGCAGGCGCTTGATCTCCACGCGCATCTGCACGCGCAGCTTGGCGTCGAGGTTCGAGAGAGGCTCGTCGAAGAGGAACACCTGGGGCTTGCGCACGATGGCGCGGCCCATGGCGACGCGCTGGCGCTGGCCGCCGGAGAGGGCGCGCGGCTTGCGCGCCAGGAAGGGCTCGATGGCGAGGATGCGGGCTGCCTCCTTGACGCGCTTCTCGATCTCGTCCTTGGGCGTCTTACGGTTCTTCAGGCCGTAGGCCATGTTGTCGTAGACGCTCATATGCGGATAGAGCGCGTAGTTCTGGAACACCATCGCGATGTCGCGGTCGGCGGGCTCGATCTGGTTCACCACCCGATCGCCGATCTTCACCTCTCCGCCGGAGATGGTCTCAAGCCCTGCGATCATGCGCAGCAACGTGGACTTGCCGCAGCCCGACGGACCCACCAGCACGCAGAACGAGCCGTCCTCGATGCCCAGCGACACGCCTTTGACGGCCTCCACATTGCCTGCGTAGATCTTCCTGACGGTATCGAGCGTTACCCCTGCCATCGTACTGTTCCTTTTAAACCCTGCCCGCACCGCACGAGGCGCCGGGCGAAAAACTGCAAACTGGTGAGACAGCGCCCTCCCCGCCTCAGGCAGGGAGGGTCATGCGCGACCTTGCGCGTCACTTCTCCGTTTCGACGAGACCCCTCACGAAGAGCCGCTGCATGAAGATGACCACGAGCACCGGCGGCAGCATCGCCAGAACAGCGGTGGTCATCGCGACATTCCACTCGGTCAGGGCATCCGTGGTGGTGATCATCATCTTGATGCCGATGACGATGGTCTGCATCGAGCTCTTCGTGGTGATCAGCAGCGGCCAGAGATACTGGTTCCAGCCGTAGATGAACTGGATCACGAACAGGGCCGCAATCGTTGTCATCGAGAGCGGCAGGAGCGTGTCCTTGAAGAAGCGGAAGGCGCCCGCGCCGTCGATCTTGGAGGCCTCCAGAAGCTCGTCCGGGATCGTCATGAAGAACTGCCGGAAGAGCAGCGTGCCGGTGGCCGACGCGATGAGCGGCAGGATCAGGCCCGTATAGGTATCGAGCAGACCGAGATCCGCCACGATCTTATAGGTGGGGTAGATGCGCACCTCGACGGGGAGCATCAGGGTGATGAAGATGATCCAGAACGCGGTCTTGCGGAACGGGAACTTGAAATAGACCACCGCATAGGCGGACAGGATCGAGATCAGGATTTTTCCGATGGCGATGCCCATGGCCATGATCATCGAATTGAGCATCATGATGCCCACAGGCTGGCGGGCATGCATGCCGCCATAGAACAGGGTCCGGGTGTAGTTCTCATCCGCCTGGTTACCTGGCACCAGCGGCATGTTGCCGTTGATGATGGTGGCCGTGTCGAAGGTGGATGCCATGATCGCCAGGTAAACCGGGAAGGCTACGATGACGATGCCGATAGCCAGCGTCAGATAGGCCATGAATTGGGCGAAGGGACGATTCTCGACCATCAGTACTGCACCTTACGCTCGACATAACGGAACTGGATGGCGGTGAGCGCGATCACGATCACCATCAGGATCACCGATTGCGCGGCAGAGCCGCCGAGATCGCCGCCGAGACGGCCATCGGCATAGACCTTGTAGACAAGGGTCGTCGTCGTTCCGGCAGGGCCGCCGCCCGTCACCGCGTCGATGATGCCGAAGGTCTCGAAGAACACGTAGACGATCGTCACCACGAGCAGGAAGAACGTGGTCGGAGACAGGAGCGGGAACACCACCGTCCAGAAGCGCCGGATGGGACCGGCGCCGTCGATCGCCGCAGCCTCGATCACGCTTTTCGGGATGGACTGGAGACCGGCGAGGAAGAACAGGAAATTGTAGCTGATCTGCTTCCAGGTTGCCGAGAGCACGAGCAGCGTCATGGCATGGTTGCCATTGAGCATCGGGTTCCAGTTGATCCCTAAGGCATTGATCGGACGGGACAGGGTGCCGAGAGTTGGATGGAACATGAACAGCCACAGCACGCCCGCGATGGCGGGAGCCACGGCGTAGGGCCAGATCAGCAGGGTCTTGAAGGCCTGCCCGCCGCGCAGCTTCTTGTCGGCCTGGGTTGCCAGCAGCAGGGCGCAGGCCAGCGACAGGAAGGCAACGAGCGACGAGAAGACTGCCGTCGTGACCATGGCCCGGTAGTATTCGGACTGCTCGAACAGCGCGACGTAGTTTTCGAACCCGACGAAATCCGAGGCAAGGCCGAAGGCATCCTCCCGCAGGAAGGACTGCCAGATCGCCTGAGAGGCCGGCCAGTAGAAGAAGATGACGGTGATCGCCATCTGCGGAACGATCAGCAGAAGCGGCAGCGTCCAACCTGAAAAATGAGCTCGTTTTTCCATCGCGTTTACGGCTGTCCGATGATGGGGCAGATGGCGGTCGCAACCGGTCTGCGAGGATGATCCATAAGATCATCCCGGGCAGCTCAAGGCTGCCCGGGATGCGTTTGTGGCGTTCAGAAAGGCTTAGCGAACCGTGCGCTCGAACTGGCGCAGGATCTGGTTGCTGCGGGTCACCGCGGCATCAAGGGCGTCCTTGGCGGGCTTCTGGCCGGCGAGAGCAGCCTCGATCTCCTCGGAGATCACGTCGCGGATCTGAACCATGTTGCCGAAGCGCAGGCCGCGGGAGTTCTCGGTCGGCTCCTTGTTGGTCAGCTCGATCAGCGCCGTCTGGAGAGCGGGGTTCTTCTCGTAGAAGCCCGAGGCCTTGGTCTTCTCGTAGGCCGCCTTGGTGATCGGCAGATAGCCCGATTCCTGGTGCAGCCTCGCCTGACGGTCCGTGTCGGACAGGAAGGTGAAGAACTTGGCCACGCCCTTGTACTCGTCAGCCTTCTTGCCGCCCATGACCCACAGGGAAGCGCCGCCGATGATGGAGTTCTGCGGAGCGCCCTGAATGTCCGGGTAGTACGGCATCGGCGCATTGGCCCAATCGAACTTCGCGTTGGCCTTCACGTTGCCGTAGAAGCCCGACGAGGTCAGGAAGATCGCGCATTCGCCCGAGGTGTAGCGGCCTTCGCTCTTCGAGTCGCGGCCGGAGTAGTCGTAGGTCTTGTCCTTCTGCAGGTCGATGAGGTTCTGCAGGTGCTTCACATGCGCCGGCGAGTTGAACTTCATCTCCGTATCGAAGCCGTCGAGACCGTTGGCCTTGGTGGCCATCGGGAGGTTGTGCCAAGCGGAGAACTGCTCGACATTGGCCCAGCTTGCCCAAGCGTTCGAGAAGCCGCAGGTGTCGTGGCCGGCAGCCTTGAGCTTCTTGGCGGCATCGAACACCTGGGGCCAGGTCTTCGGAACCTCGGCGACGCCGGCCTTCTTCAGCTCATCCCGGTTGATCCACATGACCATGGAGGAGGAGTTGAACGGGAAGGAGAGCATCTCGCCCTTTGCCGTGGAATAGTAGCCGGTGATGGCCGGGAGATAAGCCTGCGGGTCGAACTTCTCGCCAGCTTCCTTCATCATCTCCTGGACCGGCTTGATGGCGCCGCGGGCGCCCATCATGGTCGCCGTGCCGACCTCGAAGACCTGCAGGATGTGGGGGGCATTGCCTGCCCGGAACGCAGCGATGCCGGCGTTCAGCGTATCGGCATACTGGCCCTTGTAGCTGACGACGACCTTGTAGTCCTTCTGCGAGTTGTTGAACTCTTCGGCCAGCTTGTTGACCACGTCGTTGTTGGCGCCGGTCATGGCGTGCCACCACTGGAGCTCCGTCTGTGCGAAGGCGGAGGTGCTCGTCACGAGGCCAAGGGCCAGAGCGCCGAGAAGGGACTTCTTCATCATTCTAATTTCTCCCGTATCATCCCGCTGGGATGTTATTGTCGTTCATCACCCCTGGGTTAAACCAGGATGACGTTTTGATGACGAAAACATGACAATCATAGCCGGCTTCAAAATGGAAGCCCTCTCATCAAAAAGGCTTAATGCCATCACCGGGGAACAGGCCCGAGAGCCTCTTCGTTGAGAGAGTAACCAAACGGAAGAGACCTATGCCCCAGATGATCACAGCCCTGTTCAGGGACTCCGCCCAGGCCCATCAGGCGCTGCAGGCCCTGCTGGAGATGGGCATCGCCCAGACCAGAATCGTGGCCGTCGGCTTCGGCGAAGGCCGGGAGGTGTCCTCCATCTCGGGCTTTCGCACCCTGTCAGTCCTCGATGAATCCAGGGCCGCCCTTGCCGGCCTGAGCCTGCCGCAATCCGACCTTCGGCTCTTCGAGCAGGGCCTGCACAGGGGCTGCGCGCTGATTGCCGCACGCGTGGACCGGGAGGATCTCGAGCGGGCGGCCCAGGCCCTGGAGATGTTCGATCCCGTCGATCTGGACAGCAGCAGCCGTGAATGGCTGGACGCGAACGGCTCCGGTGACGGGGCTGGCGTGGATGTGGGCGCTCCCCTGGGAGCCGGGCTCACCGGCGGCTCCGCTGCCGGCATGACCAACACCAGCGCCGTCCCCGGCATGGGGCTGATGGGAGAGGCGGCCGACGATCTCGGAAGCTCGGACCTGCGGACGGATGAAATGTCGCAACCCAACCAGGGCTCGAGCACCACGACAGGAACCGGCACGCGCCGCAGCGACGCCCGTGCCGACCGGGAGGGCGTCAACGAGCTGGACGTCGATACCCAGCCCGACCCGGATCAGCCTGCGCTTCTCCAGCGCCACATGAACCGCGGCGGCCGCATCTGGGTCTTCGGCTCTCCCGGAGCCGGCGCCGCCTAGCGCATCGGATGGATCCCCATGTCATCCTCAGGCTAAGCGCCAGCGAGGGAAGGGGATCCACGATCAGGCGCGGCGCCATGGGTTCCCTTCCCCTCCTACGGCTTCCGCCCTGGAGTGACACGGGAGGGCCAAGCAGCCATTCCCTAAAGCATCATCGAGCACGGATCGAGAAAGCCGCATCAGCGACCCGCACGGCATCTTAGATCACGTTGCGCTCGAGCAGCGGCCGGTTGGCCAGGACGCGCTCGTAGCCGAGCTCGGACAGGTCCAGCGTCCGGTAGCCCCCATGCACGATCAGCTCCGCAAGCCCGCGCCCGACCGCGGGCGCCTGCTGCAGGCCATGGCCCGAAAAGCCGTTGCACAGGTAGAAGTTCTTGATCTCGCCCGTGAGGCCGATGATGGCGTTGTGATCGAGCAGGCTCATGTCGTAGGGCCCCGACCAGGCGCGGCCCGGCCTGATCGCCTCGAAGGCCGGCACCCGGTGGGCGAGCGAGGGCCAGATGAACTCCTCGAAGAAGGAATGGTCGATTTCCTGGGATGACGGGTCTTCGTCGTGCCAGTCAGAGTCCATCTCGGCCTCCGGCGAGGCGCCGCAGATGAAGTAGCCCTCCCCTTCCGGGCGCACATAGGCGCCCGAGGTGTCGATGAGCAGCGGGCAGTTCTCCACCGGCTCCTTGCAGGAGAATGTGAAGACGTAGCGGCGCTTGGCCTGGACCGGAATGCTGAGCCCGGCTTTTGCGGCCAGCGCTCGCCCGCCCGAGCCCGCGCAGTTGACCAGGGCGCCGCAGGCGATCCGTGTGCCGTCCTTGAGGCGCACGGCCGTGATCGTGCTGCCGTCGCGCTCCACCTCGGCCACCTCGCCCTTCACGTATTCCGCGCCGAGAGAGCGTGCCTTCTTGCGGAAGGCCTGGAGCAGGCCCCAGCCGTCGAACCAGCCCTCCCCCGAGCGGCCCCAGGTGCCGGCAGCCAGATCCTCCACGTTGAGCCAGGGGAACCGGCCCTTGAGTTCGTCCGGCTTCAGGAACAGGATGTCTGCGCCTTCCGCCGCCTGCAGCGCCTGGTTCTCACGCAGAACCTGTTCGCCCGCATCCGACGCGCAATAGAGATAGCCGCCTTCCCTCAAGCCGATCTCCGGACGCTCGCCGTCAACGCTCAGATGATCGCCGATGCCCCGCAGGAAGCCGATGCCGTAAAGCGAGATGCGGATGTTCACGGCGCTGGAATATTGCTGGCGGATCGAGGCGGCCGAGAGGGCCGAGGCCGAGAGCTGGTAGGTGGGGTCCTTCTCGACCACGACGACGCGCCCCTTGAAGCCGGGATCGGCGAGCAGGTGATAGGCCGTGGAGGAGCCCATGACGGCGCCGCCGACGATCACGACATCGGCGTGGGGGGAGGCAGTTGAGGTCATCGTTCGAATTTCGTTGAGAGGATGATGGACGACTGGGTGCGCTCCACCCCCTCAACGGCGCCGATCCTGTCGATAGCCGCATCCAGGGAAGGAACATCCTGAGCCTCTACCAC
>JALYFY010000686.1 GCA_030777385.1 Pseudomonadota bacterium
GCCAGGCCCAGGCCGTGCCCCAATTCGTGAATGATGGTATGTCGACCGTCACCGCCGAAAGCGAGGCTGCCCCATGAGGACTCCAAGGGATTGAAGAAGCCCCAGAGCTGGCTGTTGCCCTGGTCGAAATCCGGCGTCTCATGGTAACCGGCCATGTCGGCCCCAAGATCCGTCTTCCACCAGACGATGTTGGCATGGGCAGCGGAAGCGGCGTTCTCGAACTGCAAGCCGCACACACTCTCGTAGAGCCCTACAACCTCGGCGAAGACCGCACATTCAGCATCGAGCCAATCGTAGAACCCGGTGCTTCCGTCCACGATATCGCTTTCGCCGTGAACGGCCTCAGCACTGTCGAAATTCTCAGCCTGGCCGAACCAGACCTTGATCGTCCCATTCGCCATGCTCCAGGCCGAACCGCCCCAGATGAGGGAGTCCGTATAGATGTTGCCATAGCCGGAGCCGGGAACGTCGTGTCGAATGATAGCCATGGCATCCTCACCTGAGATTTCATGCTCTAAAGTTATAACACTTCGTTACATGTCTCAAAGTGCCGAAACGCACAGGCTGTTAGGTTTTAAGTCTGCCCCGGCTTCAGCTTGTAGAAGATATGCCGCCCGATCACGTCCATCTTCTTCAGGCGGCGGGCCCAGCCGGGGCGGACGTAGTTGGCGTGATAGTGGGTAGCTCCCCCAACGTCAGCCAGATAGGTCTTGCCTTCAAGCACGGCGCTGGCGACCCGCGTTGCGCGTTCCCATGAATCGGTGTCGCGGATGCGCAGGGACTTGCCTTCGCAGGCGAAGGTGAACTGACAGGCCAAGTGGCGATGGCGGTTCTGGTAGACCACGCCGCAGATGGTCGAGGGATAGAGCCCGCTCTTCATGCGGTTCAGGATCACCTGCGCGACAGCCGCCTGCCCTTCCTCGGGCTCGCTGCGGGCTTCGAAATAGACGGCCTCCGCCAGGCAGCGCTGCTCCTTGCCCACGTTGTCGGGGTCGATCAGGTCCGCATAGCGCGGGCGATCCGGGTCATCGGATTTCGGCATCACTGTCATGTCGCCATAGCCCCCGCGGTCGAGGCGTGGCGATTGCAGGGAGACGGGCGCTGCCGCAATCTCGATTGGGGTCGCCTCGACAGGGGCCGGCGTGGTCGAGGACAGGGTCACGGCCCGCTTGACCATGGGGGTCGTGGGACTTGCCGAAGCTCCCGTCGAGCCGGCCGCGGCCGCAGCCGGCGACTGAACCGAGGTCGCCTGACGGGTCGTGGAGAATTCGGGAGCCTCCCAGGGCTCGAAGGCCTGCTCCAGCTCGGGCCCTTCGACCTGACCCTCCATCAGCACGGTCGGCGGCAGAAGGTTCTCGTCCCGGCTGTAGAGCAGCCGTGCGCTTCCCGCCTGATCGAGCACCGAGCGCAGCTGCCCTGCACGGCGGGACAGGGTGGCATGGGGCGCCACCAGCGGATTGCCCTTGAGAGAGCGGTCGACCACCGCCTCCGTACCCGCATCGGCCTTGCGGTCGGCCTTCAGAGGGGCGCCGTCGGAGGCCTCGTCCGGCAGGTCGTAGCGGGGCAGAGACCGGAGAATATCGCGCTCGATCCCGAGCCTGCCGCTGGCGAGAGAAGCGCCTGTGGGAGGAATGAGGGCGGTGTCGGCGAGGCGCGCCGCGGCGCTGCGGGCTGCAAAGCTCACGCCGGAATGGAGGTCGTTGCTGGCGGATGCGGTGAACGAGATCAGGAGCCCCGTTGCCAGCGCCCAGGGGGCCACGGTGGCGCAGATCCATTTCACCCGAGATCGACGAGACCGAAGACGCACGCGCGACACCCTGCAAAAACTCAAAACAATCCGGAGCATCCGACAGGATGGCTCCAACGTCTTAAAGTTATCGCGGGTTAAGGTTGATGGGTGGTTAAGAGGGGTTCTCCTCACCCGGCCGAGGCTGCGGCAGCCTGACGCCTTTCGGCCAGCCGCCTCAGCATCTGGGTGCTCTCAAGGTCAGCCGGAAAGAAGGCCTCGATGGCCAGTTCCGACAAGGTGACATCCACGGGCGTGCCGAAGATCGTGGTGGTGCTGAACAGGGTGAGCAAGCCCTCGCCGGTGCTCAGCTGGAGCGGCACAATGATGCCCGCATAATCATGGCTGGCCCGTGGGGCGCGGGCAGCGGCATCGGGGGTCGGATAAGAGCGCAGCTCCTCGATCAGGCCCGCCAGAACCGCATCGCCCGTCGCGTCCACCTGACGCTGCAGGCGGTGAACCAGATGGTTGCGCCACTCGGTAAAGTTCACGATGCGGCGGGCCAGTCCCGCCGGGTGGATGCTCAGGCGCAGCACGTTGACTGGAGGCTTCATCAGGGCCGGATCCACATCGCCGATCAGGGACACCAGCGCCTCGTTGGCGGACACCAGCGACCAATGCCTGTCAACGGCGAGCGCCGGATAGGGGTCATGCCCTTTCAGCACGAGATCCACCGCCTGGCGCATGCTCGCAAGCGCCGGATCGTCGAGGGAGCGCTGCGAATAGACCGGCGCGAATCCCGCCGCGACCAGCATGATGTTGCGCTCGCGCAGGGGCATGTCGAGCTTCTCGGCCAGCAGCAGCACCATCTCGCGGCTCGGCTGCGAGCGGCCCGTCTCGAGAAAGCTCAAGTGCCGGGTGGAGATTTCGGCATCGAGGGCAAGATCCATCTGGCTGAGGCGCCGGCGCTGGCGCCATTCGCGCAGGTAATCGCCCACATGCGGGGCGCTGTTCACGGGTTGAGTGCTCGCGGTTTTCATGGGCCGACCATAACCCGGCGCACGCGGATCTTCCATGACCTCCGAGGTAATCGACCGCGCTCAGGTCTTCCGCAATCCTTCGTCCCAGGTTGATGGCCTCAACCGGTGAACCACAAGGAGCCAGCCATGATGACGATCCATTCCTCCCCGCTTCTTCGCCAAGCCCTGGTGGCGGATGCCACCACCAGCGCCGCCTTCGGGTTGCTGATGCTCATCGGCGCCGGAGCGTTGAGCGGCATCCTCGGATTGCCCGAGATGCTCCTGCGCATCGCAGGCGCGGTTCTCCTGCCCTACTCCGCCTTCATCGGCTGGCTTGGGGTGCGCGAGCAGATCCAGAAGCCCGTCGCCTGGGCGGTGGTGCTGGGCAATGCCCTCTGGGTGGCCGACAGCCTGCTGCTTCTGGTGAGCGGCTGGGTGCAGCCGACGAGCGCGGGCTATGCCTTCGTGATCGCTCAAGGACTCGTGGTGCTGATGTATGCGGAGTTCCAGTATGTGGGCCTGCGGCGGTCGAGGGAAGCGGTGGCTTGAAGTGTCGAGCAGCCACCTGTCATCCCGGACGGCGTCAGCTGATCCGGGATCGCGCTCAGAGTAAAGCAATGTCATCCCGGGGCCGCTTAAGCGGAGCCCGGGATCCATAACCGCTGACCGTGCAGGATGGAGCAGGACGTTGCCGTCGCGTTTGCCCCCAAAGATCGTGGTTACGGATCCGTGCCTGCGCGGGGATGACAGCGTTGAGGGTCCGGCGCAACTCTCGTCCGACGATCCCGGTTTCTGCTCCGCAGCCCAGGGATGACGCTCTAGCGCCCTACTCTCTCGCATCCCGCCCGTTGAACGGGA
>JALYFY010000687.1 GCA_030777385.1 Pseudomonadota bacterium
ACGATCAACGGCAGTGCTGAGCAATGATGTGGAGAGCGCTCCGACCCAGCGCGACCGGCATCTCCAAAGCATCGCCGAGCGTGGACGCATCGGTTGGCAGGAGAGGTCCGGGTATACTCGTCGTGCCTTGGTGGAGTCAGCTATTAGCCGCTTCAAACGAGTGATCGGGGATGCGCTGCGCTTGCGGACGGATCGGCGTCGCGCGACTGAAGTCGCCATCGCAGTTCATGCACTAAACCATATGCTCGAGCTTGGGCGCCCGCAGTCCATCCGCATCGCTTGAAATCGGACTACCGGGCATTCAATGCGTGCGCAATCCGGATCCGTGCAACACAGCCGCACCAACCCACTCGACGGCGGGAACGTCACATGAAGCGGTTCAAGTCAGTCCGGCATGCCCAGCAGTTTCTCTCAACCCATAGCTCAATCCATCACCACTTTCAGCTCCGCCGTCACCGCCTATCTGCCAATGAGTACCGGACTGCATGTGATCAGGCCTTCGCCACGTGGCGAGATGCGACCGGTGCTGCCCTCGTATAATCGCTTGGGCCGGCCTGGCGGCTTCGCCAGTGCCAGCTTTGTCCCCTCGGCATCAACTTGACAGCACCCACTGGCCGCACCCGCTACAGAGCTTAGGGCATCGTTTAGAGCCTCTGCGACTACCAAGATGACGTTTCTTTGTCGCCTTACTCCCATGGTTCAGACCTCCGGATAAATCTCTACCGGAGGAGCCACTTTGTTCAAGGATCAGGGGAGCATGCGGATCGATCTGGCCCGTCCTCACTGCCAGCAGCAGCCTTCTACCCGTCGTCCATGCCGATCCGGCGGGCGGCCTTGCGGAAAAGGGCCTCGTCGTCCGGTCCGAGCTGCATCGCGCTCAGGAAATGGCTCACGCCGTAACCGGGCAGGGCGGTGCGGATGCCGGCGAGGTAGTCCCGCGCCTCGTCGAGCCGCCCGGCGAATGACAGGGCCAGAGTCGCAATCGCCGCGATATGGGCATGCGCATTCGGCCGGCTCGCCGCGTTCATCCCCCAGGTTGCCGCTTCCTCGAACCGGCCTTGCCGGATGAGGGCCATGGCGCGGGAGCCCAGCATACCGAACACCAACGGGTCGTACGGGCTCAAGCGACGTGACTGGTCTGCGGCCGCGATGGCCACCTCCGGATCGCCCGCCTGGGAATGGACGAAGCCCAGCGTGTAGTGGCCCTGCGCGAAGTTGGGGCTCAGGTCCACGCTCGTCTCCAGCTCGCGGAGGGTTTGTTCGAAGCTCCCGCGCAGCCACAGTGCCCGGCCCATCGCCCAATGGGCGGCGGGATCCCGCTCGTCGATCATCAGGCTCTGCCCGGCGGCTCGAAACGCGTGGTCGACTTCCGTGCGGCGCTCGGCCCAGCCCTGAAAGGCGTTCTGGAAATGCGTGAAGGACAAGCCCGCATAGGCGCGGGCAAAGGTCGGGTCGATGGTGAGCGCCTGCGCGAAGAAGTGCTGCGCCGCGTCGTTGTCCGCCTTGTTGAACCGGTACATGTGCCAGAGGCCGCGATGATGCGCCTCCCACGCGTCGAGAGAGTTGGGCGGCTTCAGGATGGCGCGGTTGCGCTCCGCCGTCTCGATCTCGCTGGCCACCGAGGCCACGATCCTGTTGCCGATCTCGTCGAGCACCAGAAAGGCGTCGTCGATGGAATGGCTGAGGATATCGGCCCACACGATCCGCCCCGTCCGTACCTCGGCGAGCTCTACCTGCACGGTGAAATGGCCGGTGGTGCGGCGGATCGAGCCGCTGACGACATAGTCCACGTTCAGGAGACGCCCGGCCTCGTCCGGAGAGATGTTTCGCTCGTGCAGCGCGAAGGTCGAGCCCTGCGAGATGACGAAGAGGCTGCGCAGCTTGGCCATCCGCGTGATCACGTCGTGCACGAGGGCGTCCGCCACGCCGCCCCGAATACGCGGAGCGCCGGATTCGTCCGCGAAAGGCATCACCGCGATGGAGCCATGATGCGGTGCGGCCAAGACCCCGTCGGCTGCGGCTGGCGCGGATGCTTCGGTGACGGCGCTCGCCTGGACATGAGTCGGGCGAGGTGGCTGCACCATGGCCTGCCGCCACACCTCGCGCAGCGGTGCGCTGTCGAGCCCCTCCTGGTTGAACAGCCGGATGACAGCGTCGAGATGGTCCTTACCTTCCTGAACGCGCTGCCGGCGGGCCAGCATGCGCAGCAGCCGCGCAT
>JALYFY010000688.1 GCA_030777385.1 Pseudomonadota bacterium
CGATCTCACCCATCAGAGCTGCGCCAATGCCGCAGCCTTGCCTGTCCGGATCGACGAAGACCGTTCGAACAACGGTGCCCTGCAGGCTGGCCGTTCCTGCAATCTCATCCGCGACGACGGCAATCAGAACATCACGCTCCGCGATCAGCTTGGTGACGCGCTCAGGTGAGAAGTTGGCGCTGATGGAAGCAATGACCTCAGGCGGGTAATCCTGTGCATTGCTCTCCTGCAATGCCTTGATGATCACACGGCTGATTGCCCCGGCATCGTCAGGTGTCGCTGACCGAATAAGAAGCTCCGGCATGGGTTTATTCCCGGTTTTCAGGATAACTTACCAAATCCGTTGTATGGAGCCATCCTTCGCGCCGCTTCGTCCAGGTTTCGTAGGTGGGCGTGAACAGGTTCGTCTCGTCGAAGGCGCCGAGCTTGACCTCGATCTCGTTGCCGTCACCCTTGTAGAAGACCTGGGAGCCGCAGATCGGGCAGAAGCAGCGCTCGCCATCGGGCGAGGCGGACCAGCCTCGCATCTCGCCGGAGATCGTGACCTGATCGACGGGGAAGATCGCAAAGGCGTTGAAGGGGCCTCCGCTCTCCTTGCGGCAGGTCATGCAATGGCACAGGCCCACGCGCTTCGGCTCGCCTCTCGTCTCAAAGGTCAGCTGCCGGCAGGCGCAGCCGCCTGTGAGGATTCGGCTTTCCGTCATTGCTCTACCTCTTTGCCTGTCCTGCGGCCATCTGGTCCATGCGTTGCGCAAGCTCGATGTCGCGGCGCGTCAGGCCCTTGGCGTCATGGGTGGAGAGGGTCACATCGACCTTGTTGTAGGTGTTGGACCATTCCGGGTGGTGGTTCATGGTTTCGGCCGCAAGCGCCACGCGGGTCATCCAGCCGAAGGCCGCATTGAAATCGTCGAAGACGAACCGCTTAGTGATTGCGTCGCGGCCTTCGACGAGAGCCCAGCCGTCGAGGGCAGGCAGGAGTTCCTGGCGCTCAGAGTCAGTCAAACGGGGCATGGGCCATCTTCATCATAGGAGCACACCAGCCCTAGTGATGACGCAGGCGGCGAAGGTTTCAAGCCCTCATGCAACGCCGAGAAGCCGGATCAGCCCCAGGCTGATGGCGATCAGCACGAGAAGCGAGAGCGTGACGGCAAGGGTCACCCGCGCGCCAGCCTGGCGGAGAGCCTTGAGATCCACGCCAAGCCCCAGGGCCGCCATGGAGACGACCGTAAGAACGGTCGCAGCCGGCATGATCGCCTGCAGGATCGCATCGGGAATGGCTCCGAGCGAACGAAGCAGGGCAAGGCCTAAGAAGCCGACGATGAACCACGGCACGAGGCGGTTGAGCGACAGGCCCGGTTTTTCCGCCGATGAGCTCCTTCGCGCCAGCACCGACAGCCCGATCACCACCGGCCCGAGCATCAGCACCCGCACGAGCTTGACCAGGGTGCCGAGCTGCGTGCTGACGAGCCCGACCGGCACGGTTGCGGCGAGCACCTGCGGCACGGCATAGACGGTCAGCCCCGCGAGCACGCCGTATTGGGTGAGCGACAGGCCGAGCAAGGGCACGAGCAGGGGCAGGCTCAGCACGACGATCACGCCCAGAACCGCCGTGAACGCAATGGCAGACGCCACATCCTGGGGCTTCGCGCCGATGACGGGGGCAACCGCCGCGATGGCCGAGTTGCCGCAGATCGCATTCCCGCAGGCCACCAGCACCGCCATGCGCCGGGGCAGGCCAAGCCAGCAGCAGACGCCGTAGCTCGCGCCGATGGCCAGCGCCACCACGACGGCAATGCCGAGGATGAGGCTCAAGCCCGCATCGAGCACGGCCTGAAAGCTGATCGACGCGCCAAGCAGCATGACTGCTACCTCGAGCAGGGTCTTGGCGGAAAAGCCGATACCGGGAACCCAGCTCTTGCCTGGTGTCCACAGGGTTCTCACCATCGTGCCGAGCAGGATCGCAATCACGAGCGCCTCAAGCCAGGGACGCCCGGTCCAACGCTCTTCGAGGTGCTGGATGCCGATGGCCGCAAGCGCGATCGCGGCGCAGAGGGCGATGCCCGGCGCCAGTTGCGCAATGCGGTTGCGGTTCATTGAATCGTTTGAGTCCTGCGCCTCGTCATGCAGGGGCTAGTCGCAAGGCTCGGAGGATGCAAGCCTGAAACATCCCCTTAACTTGCAAACCCATCTTCGATGGCGCGCCAATTCTGCTGCAGCGTGAGGGTCTCGCGATCGATCACGATGAAGCAGCCGCCGCCAGGGTGGGAGGGGCGGCTTTCCTGGCCGATCTCCACCTTCTGGAGGTGGGCAGCAAGCAGGCAGCCGACACCGCCATGGGACACGATGACGATGCTGCCGGAGGTCTCATCTTCGCGGGCAATCCGGCTGACAGCGGTCACGATCCTGGTTTGCGCGTCGATGGCGCGCTCCCAGCCGCGGATGCTCTCATGCGGGCGGCCGAAGAACGCGCGCACCACCTCCCAGAATTCCGGCGGCGCGATATAGCCCGTCGACGAGCGGTCGTTCTCGCCCAGATCCGCGTTCGTTCGAGCGGGAAGGCCGAGACGCTCCGCCACGATGGCAGCACCATCCATCGCCTTCCGCTCGGTGCTGGAATAGACGGCGGAAACGTTCCGGTCCGTCAGCAGCCCCGCGAAATGCTCCATGCGCCCGCGCCCGACCGCATTCAGCGGCCATTCGGGAACGGGCTGGTTGGGATCGATGGCCACTTCGGGATGGGTGATGAAGATCAGCGAAGGCATCAACGGGCTCTAGCTGTCCTTCATCGGCCCGTCGAGCTAGCTTAACGGGTAAGCCGCCTCGATCACATAAGGTCCGCCGCCTACGGAGGCGCGGGACGAGTACAGAACGAAGCGCTCGGCCGTAAAGGTCAGCTTCGGGAAATGGCCATGCATGGCGATGTAATCCGCCACGTCGATGGGCGAGACGTTCTTCAGCCGTGCCAGGGTCACGTGGGGGGTGAACTTGCGTGTCTCCGGCGCTAAGCCGAGCTGGCGCATCAGCTGCTCCTGTTCGGCCTGGAGTTCGCTCAAGGCGCCGTTGCCGGAGGTGCGGGCGAACACCGCCCGGGGCTTTCTCCCACCGAAGCTGTCCAGGCCGTCGATGGTGATGACAAGCGGACCGCGCCTGCGCGTTTCTCCCAGCATGGAGGATATGTCGTCCGCCATGCGCTCGTCGATGTCGCCCATGAAGCGCAGGGTGATGTGGTAATTTTCTGGCTCGACCCAGCGGGCGCCGGGAAGACCGCCGCGATAGCCTGAAAGGGCAAGGCCGATTTCGGCCGGGATCTCGATGCCGGTGAACAGGCGTGGCATGCGACACCTCCCAGGGTTTGCAGGTGCTGATTCAGACGATTGGTGGAGGGGTTTGTTCCGAGCCGTCGTGGTGTCGTCCCGGACGGCGGAGCAGAACCCGGGATGACTGGACGAACGTGGCGCCGGAACCCTCCTCCCCCTTGTGCGGAGGAGTTGGAGGTGGGGGTGCCGGCGCCACACGTGGATAGGCTATCGCTCACACCCCTAACCCTTGATCCCTCCCCACAAGGGGGAGGGGAATGGCGCTCTGTTCTGCTCACGATCCCGGACGGCGAAGCCGTCCGGGATGACGCCACCACGTTACGGGCAAGGATTGCAATGCTCGACATGGATCGCGTCGATGCGCTTCTCCAAGTCCGGCGTGATCGTCACGTTGACCGAGGCTATGTCGGTCTTCAGCTGCTCCAAGGAGGTGGCGCCGATGATGTTGGATGTGACGAAGGGGCGGGAATTGACGAAGGCCAGCGCCATCTGGGCCGGATCGAGCCCGAACTCACGCGCCAGCGCCAGGTACTTGCGGATCGCCGCCTCCGCGGTCGGGTTCTCGTAGCGCTGGCCGCGCCCGAACAGGGTCGTGCGTGCGCCTGCCGGACGGGCGCCATCGAGATACTTGCCGGTGAGATAGCCTTGAGCCAGGGGCGAGTAGGCGAGCAGGCTCACATTCTCGTGCATGGTCACTTCGGCAAGCGCCACCTCGTAGGTGCGGTTGAGGAGGTTGTAGGCGTTCTGCACCGACTGAACACGCGCAAGGCCCTTGGCGTCCGCATGCTTGAGGAATGTCATGGTGCCCCAGGCGCTCTCGTTGGAGAGGCCGAAAAGGCGGATCTTACCGGCCTTCACCAGATCGGTCATGATCTCGACCGTCTCGGCGATCGGATGGGAGTTTCCTTCCTGATGGCGGAAGACAGTTGGGTTCGAGCCCCAGGGCATGGGGCGGTCGGGCCAGTGGATCTGGTAGAGATCGATGTAATCGGTTCCGAGCCGCTTCAGGCTCTTGTTCACCGCCTCCTCGATCTGTGCCCGTGAGAGCTCGGCCTTGGAGCCGTCATCCCGGTACCAGGTACTGTCGGAGCGGCCCACCACCTTTGAGGCGAGGATCACCTTGTCGCGGTTGGCCCGGGATTTGAACCAGGAGCCGATGATGCGCTCCGTGGAGCCTTGCGTTTCGGGCTTGGGCGGGATCGAGTAGAGCTCGGCGGTGTCGAAAAAGTTGATGCCCTGGTCGAGGGCGTAATCCATCTGCGCGTGGCCTTCGGCCTCGGTGTTCTGCTGGCCCCAGGTCATGGTGCCGAGGCAGATGAGGCTGACATTGAGATCCGTGCGGCCGAGGCGGCGATATTCCATGCTTAAAGCTCCTCGCGGCGAGATGATCCGCCGCGTTCAGACAAGAATGAGGCGCTGAAGAGGTTCAGCGCTGGGACAGGCGTGCGAGAAAGCTCTCGACGGTGGGCAGGATGCGCGCAACGATGATGTCGATCCCCTTGGCCGTCGGGTGCAGGCCGTCGGGCAGGTTGAGGGACCGCTCGCCGGCGACTCCGTCCAGGAAGAAGGGATAGAGCACAAGGTCGTGCTTCTTCGCAATGTCCGGATAGATGCTGTCGAACTTCTGCACGTAAGCCGGGCCGAGATTGCGCGAGGCGTACATGCCAGCCAGCAGCACCGGGATGTTGCGGGCTTTGAGCCGCTCCACGATGGTCTCGATGTTCCTGCGGGTGCCGGCCGGGTCGAGCCCGCGCAGCATGTCGTTGGCGCCGAGTTCCAGGATCACCCCGTCGGTGCCGTCGGGCACCGACCAGTCGAGCCGGTCGAGCCCACCGGAGGAGGTGTCGCCGGAGACGCCCGCATTGGCAACCTCCACATTGCGGCCCTTGGACTTCAGCGCCCGCTCCAGCACCGACGGGAAGGCTGCCTCTTGGGGCAGGCCGTAGCCGGCGCTCAGACTGTCGCCGAGCGCCACGAGGCGGATCGGGCGGCTCTGGGCCAGGGCTTCGCTGAGGGGAGCGATCACCACGGCAAGAGCCGCCGCACACGCAAAAATGATCGCTCTGAACGGGCCAGATTGGCGCTTCATCGATAGGCTTCCCATATGTGCCGGACTAGAACCGGGTATCTTCAGGTTTTCCAACAGATCGGGTGACTGGGCATGCAGGACAAGGCCATCGCGCTGCACGATGTCGATTTGAGCCTCGGGCGCGGGGCCGCACGGGTGCATATCCTCAAGGGGATTTCCCTGGAGTTCGGCCGGGGCGAGGCGGTTGGTCTCGTCGGCCCCTCGGGCTCGGGCAAGTCGACCCTGCTCATGACGTTGGCCGGCCTCGAGCGTCCCGATTCGGGCAAGGTCATCGTCGACGGCACGGATCTGTCCGGGCTCGACGAGGATGCGCTGGCGCGCTTTCGCGGCCGCCGGATCGGCATCGTGTTCCAGTCCTTCCACCTTGTTCCCACCATGACGGCGCTGGAGAATGTGGCCTTGCCCCTGGAGCTTGCAGGCGAGACCGACGCCTTCGAGCGCGCCGAGGCCGAGCTGCAGGCCGTGGGCCTTGGGGGCCGTCTCCACCACTACCCGGCGCAGCTGTCGGGCGGCGAGCAGCAGCGCGTGGCGATCGCCCGTGCCATCGTGCCCAATCCGGCGATCCTCGTGGCCGACGAGCCCACCGGGAACCTCGACGAGAACACCGGCGGGTCGATCATCGACCTGCTCTTTGCCCTCAAGCGCGACCGGGGCGCCACCCTGGTGCTCGTGACCCACGATCTCAATCTTGCCCGCCTCTGCGACCGCATGGTGCGCCTGCGCTCGGGGCAGGTGGAGACCGGCGCGGCGTCGGTCGTGGCTTGAAGGGATAAGCATCATGCACGGCTCTCTTCCTGCAACGCCGCCGCGACGGAAGCCCACCGGCTCGGCCCTGCCTCTCCTGCTGCGCCTCGCCTTTCGTGAGCTGCGCGGCGGCCTGAAGGGTTTCGGGATCTTCCTTGCCTGCATCGCGCTCGGCGTTGCGGCGATTGCGGGCGTCTCGTCCCTGTCCCGTTCGCTGACGGAGGGGATCTCCCGGGAGGGCCGGCGGATCCTGGGCGGCGACATGGCCTTTTCCCTGCTCCAGCGGGAGGCGGGCGCGCCCGAGCGGGCTTTCCTCGCCTCGAAGGGGCAGGTCAATGTGATCGCCACCATGCGGGCAATGGCGATTGCCGGCGACAAGGGTTCGGGGCTGGTGGAGCTGAAGGCCGTCGATGGGGGCTATCCCACTGTCGGCGCCCTCGAGACCGATCCGCAGGTCCCGCCCGCCGATCTCCTTGCTCAGCGCGACGGCGCATTCGGGGCCGCCGTCGATCCGGCCCTTCTGGCGCGGCTCGACCTGAAGGTGGGCGACCGGGTCACGGTGGGCGGCGCCCCTGTGGAACTGCGCGCGCGCCTCGTCTCCGAGCCCGACAAGATCGCCGACGGCATCGGCTTCGGGCCGCGCCTTCTGATCTCGCAGGAGGCCCTGCAGGCGACCGGTCTCGTCCAGCCCGGCAGCCTCGTGCGCTGGACCTACCGGCTCATCCTGCCGCCGGTGCAGTCCACGGAGGAGGGGCTGACGCAGATCGAGGCGGAGGCGAACCGGGTCCTGCCGGAGGCGGGCTGGAACATCCGCACCCGCCTCAATGCCGATCCGCGCTTTGCCCGCAATATCGAGCGCTTCACCCAGTTCCTGACCCTCGTCGG
>JALYFY010000689.1 GCA_030777385.1 Pseudomonadota bacterium
TTCGTGGCGCGCATGTTGACCATGAGGCCGCGATAGACCCGGTTCATGCGCACCATGATCAGGCTGGAGAGCAGGTTGAGGATGATCTTCTGCGCGGTGCCCGCCTTCATGCGGGTCGAGCCGGCGATCACCTCCTCGCCGGTGTCGGCCAGGATCGGATGGGAGCAGGCTTCGAGAATGGGCGCATCGGGATTGTTGGAGACCCCGATGGTCTGCGCGCCGCGAGCGGCGGCTTCCTCGAGGGCTGCGATCGTAAACGGCGTCCGGCCGCTGGCCGCGATGCCGATCACCACATCGTTGGGTCCGATGTTGTTGCGGCGGATCCCTTCGATGCCCTCCTCGACGGAGTCTTCGGCATTCTCGACCGCCTGCATGATGGCGCCCACGCCGCCGGCGATGAGATAGACCACCCGGTCGTCGGGCCAGTTGAAGGTGGGCGGCAGCTCGGTGCCGTCCTGGACGCCGATGCGGCCCGATGTGCCGGCTCCCGCATAGACGAGCCGTCCGCCGCGGCGCAGGCGCCCGACCGCTTCCTCTGCGGCTGCCGCGATGGCAGGCAGCGAGGGCTTGACGGCCGCAACAGCCGAGAGCTGTCCCTCGTAGAAGGCGGAGAGGACGTCCAGGCTCGGCCACGTGTCGAGGTCCTGGAAGCGGGCGCTGAAATGTTCTGTCGGCATTGTGTCAACTTTCATGCAGACCAGTATAGGTCCAGTTCCGAACCTCAACAATGGCCGGCAGATGAGCGAAAGCGCCAGGCAGGCGGGTTTTCCTCGGCATTCTTAATGGTGCGCATGCTGGTCGAACAACGCGATCACCCGCTCGCCTGTTGCACGGCGCAGGCCCAGGATTCCGCTGTCCTTGTGCCTGCTCGGGTGAACGCGGTTCGTCAGGAGGGACCAGGCGAGCCCGCGCCTGAAATCGAGCCACAATCCGGTGCCGGTAAAGCCCGTATGGCCGATGGTGTCGGGAGAGCAGGCATCACCCCCATGCCAGCCGGCATGGAAGCCTTCCCAGCCCACGGTGCGCTTGTCCGATTCGCGCGTGCGGATGGCCTTGATGGACTCAGGCGAAAGAGCTGAGCCGTCGAGAAGCGAGCGGGCAAAGTCGAGCACGCCGTCAATGGTGCCGAACAGCCCCGCATGACCCGAGGCGCCGCCCAATGCAAAGGCATTCTCGTCATGCACCTCGCCGCGGATCACGCGACCGCGCCACGTGTCCCGCTCCGTTGCGGCGCACAGGCTCGGATCCGGCCGGAACGAGAAGTTTTCGGGGAGCGGCTGATCGATCAGCGCCTGCCCGGTGATGCGCTCGATGGCGATGCCGAGCAGCATGTAGTTGATGTCGGAATAGACCGGCGGTCCGCTCTGCCACACGCGCTGCAGGATGAAGGCGCGCAGCGTATCCGGGTCCTGGCCGTAGGTGTAGAGCGGCTCGACGGCGGGCAGATGCGTCTGGTGCGCCAGGCACCCGCGGAAGGTGAGGCGCCGCTCGGCGGCATTCATGTCGTATTGGCGCAGATCCGGGATAGCTTTCACCAGAGGATCGTCGAGCGCGATCCTGCCGTCCTCCACCAGCTGCAGGATGCGTGTGGTCGTGAAGATGACCTTGGTGAGGGACGCCAGGTCGAACCATGTTTCCCGAGACACATCTTCCCGCGTCGGCTCGATCTGCGCAGCACCCGCCCATTGCACGGCGCGCTCGCCATCGGCCGTGACGATGCCCAGGACGGCCCCGGGGATGCTGCCGGCATCGACGGAAGCGGCAGCCGGTGCGAAAGCCTGTTCGGTCAACTCTGACAGGAGCATCGTCGCTTCACGCCGCGCGATGCAGTTCGCCGCCCGGCATGGGATGCGGCACGCCCGTTGTGGTGGGAAGGCTCAAAGGCAGACCCAGCGTCGAGCGGACGGCCAGATAGCCGAAGGCCTGGGCCTCCAGGAAATCGCCGTCCCAGCCCACTGCTTCGACGGGATCGACCGCGACCCCGAGCTCCTCGTGCAGGCGCTTCATGAAATGCGCGTTGCGCCGCCCGCCGCCGGTGACGAGCCAGCGCTGGGGTGCGCGCGGTACATGGCGAAGGGAGGCAAGAACGGATTGGACGGTGAACTCCGCCAGGGTCGCTGCGCCGTCCGCATCGGGCAGCGCCTCCACGCCCTTGGCGCGGGCATGAAAGTCCTGACGGTCGAGGGATTTCGGGGCAGGGCGGTCGAAGAAGGGATTGCGCATGAACTCCGCGACAAGCTTTTGATCTGCGTTGCCGGCGGCCGCCAAGCCGCCGTTCTCGTCGAAGCTGAGGCCGCGCCGGCGGGAAACGAAATCGTCGAGGAGCGCACTGGCAGGACCCGTATCGAAGGCGATCACCACGTCGCCGTCGATATAGGTGACGTTTCCGACGCCGCCGAGATTGAGGATCATCACCGGTTGGGCAAGCCCGCTTGCAAGAGCCCGATGATAGAGCGGAACGAAAGGCGCGCCTTCGCCGCCCGAGGCCACATCCGCATGGCGGAAGCGGTAGACGGTATCGATGCCGAGCGCCTCGGCGACCTGTGACCCGAGGCCGAGCTGGCGCGTGAAGCGCGCTTCCGGTCGGTGATAGACGGTCTGACCGTGAAAGCCGATCAGGCTCACATCCGCCGCCGGAATGCCGGCCTCGGTCATGAACCTGCGAACGGCATCGATATGCGCCTTCGTCACGGCCCGCTCGAGGTCCTCCAGCGGCTCGCTCTGCGCGCGCGCCGGCTCTGCGATCAGGGCCTGCAGGGTTTTCCTGAGTTCGTTCGGATAGGAGAAGGTCCGGCCCGGTCCAGGCCGGACCACGGCGTCCCCATCCGTCTCGACGATGGAGACGTCGATGCCATCCATCGACGTGCCGCTGATCACGCCGATGGCTTTGACGGGGGGACGCTGCGACATCGTTCTCTCCAGGATGCTTC
>JALYFY010000690.1 GCA_030777385.1 Pseudomonadota bacterium
TTCCATGGCTGACTACACCACGATCCGCGCGCGAACGGCCGGCACCCAGGCCGCGCGGATCGACGAAGGGCTTCGCGCCCACATGAACAAGGTCTACGGCACGATGTCCGTGGGCATGCTGATCACGGGGGCCGCCGCTTGGGCGATCTCGGGCCTCGCGGTGACGACCGATCCGGCGTTGGCGGCCGCCGAGCTCGGAGGCGGCGAGTACCTGACGAACTTCGGCTACGCGCTTTATGCCTCGCCGCTGAAGTGGGTCATCATGTTCCTGCCGCTGGTGATGGTCTTCGCCTTCAGCGCGATGATCAACCGGCTGTCGGCCGCCGCCGCGCAGACCTTCTTCTATGTCTACGCGCTCGCGATGGGCGCCTCGCTGAGCTCGATCTTTCTCGTGTTCACGGGCACCTCGATCGCGCAGGTCTTTCTGATCACCGCGATCTCCTTTGCGGGGCTGTCGCTCTGGGGCTACGTGACCAAGCGCGATCTGTCGGGGATGGGCACCTTCCTCATCATGGGCCTGATCGGCCTTGTGGTGGCGATGATCGTGAACATCTTCCTCGCCTCGGCGGCGATGTCCTTCGCGATCTCGGTGATCGGCGTGCTGATCTTCGCGGGTCTCACCGCCTATGACACCCAGAACATCAAGGCGACCTACGTGGCCCATGCCGCGCAGGGCGATGCGGAGTGGCTGGGCAAGGCCGCCATCATGGGTGCGCTGAACCTCTACCTCGACTTCATCAACATGTTCATGTTCCTGCTGCAGTTCTTCGGCAACCGCGAGTAACGCAAGCCACGCATGACGACGACAAGGGGGCCAGCGGAAGCGCCGGCCCTTTTCGTTGTCAGAGGTCCCGAGAGACTGTGAAGCCCGCAGCAGCAACAGCTTCTGCGGGCTTCTTCTTTGGCAGTCCTACGTTCTGCTTGCCGGCCCGCGGTTCCTGGCCGGGTGAGCCTTAGGGTCTGACGCGGGGCAATCGAATCGCTGAGGGCTGGACAGGTCTGCGGCTGCCTGGTTCGGTGGCGCGACGATATGGTCGCGCGGACATGATCGACACTGATGCCATCGAGTCGCGCTTTGAGCGCCTTGCGCCATTTCTGGATGAGCGGGGACGGCGTCTGTTTGCCGCCAATGAGGCGTTGGCGGTGGGCCGAGGTGGTATCGCGGCCGTGTCGCGGGCCACGGGCGTGGCGCGCAGCACGATCGGCCGCGGTCTGACTGAGTTGCGCAGCGGGAACAGCCTGGAGGCGGGTCGTATTCGTCGGCCTGGTGGCGGCGGCAAACCGAAGACAGAGACCGAACCGGAGCTCTTGGAGGTCCTGGAGGAGCTGGTGCGGTCGGCCATTCGCGGCGATCCTCAAGCCGCGTTGCTGTGGGTGAGCCGCAGTCAGCGCCAGCTCGCCCGGACGCTGGCCGAACGGGGGTTCACGGCCAGCCAAAAACTGGTGGGCAAGCTGCTACGCCAGCTTGGCTTCAGTCTTCAGGCCAACCGGAAAACGCGCGAAGGCGCCCGCCATTTGGATCGTGATGCGCAGTTCGAGCACATCAACCACAAGATTGCGCATTTTCAGGCGCGCGGGCAGCCGGCGATCTCGGTCGACACGAAGAAGAAAGAGCTGGTCGGCGACTTCAAGAATAGTGGACGAGAGCTCCGTCCCAAGAGGAATCCCGAGCCGGTGCGCGTCCACGACTTTGAGCTCCCCGAGCTCGGCAAGGTGGCGCCTTACGGGGTCTATGACATCACCGCCAACTCAGGCTGGGTAAACGTTGGCGTCGATCACGATACCGCGGCTTTCGCGGTCGAGAGCATCCGCCGTTGGTGGCAGGCCTTGGGCCAGAAGCGCCATCCTGGTGCCAAGGCGTTGCTGATCACCGCCGATTGCGGAGGCAGCAATGGTGCGCGCGTCCGGCTGTGGAAGCATGAGCTGCAGCGCTTTGCCAACGAAGCCGGTCTCGCGATCACCGTCAGCCACCATCCGCCCGGCACCAGCAAATGGAACCGGATTGAGCATCGCCTTTTCGCCTTCATCAGCCAGAACTGGCGCGGCAAGCCGCTCATCAGCCATGAGGTCATCGTCCAGCTGATCGGCGCCACCACGACCACCGGCGGTCTTGATGTCCAATGTTGCCTTGACGAGAACAGCTACCCCAAGGGCATCAAGATCTCCGACGAGGAAATGAGCGCGATCAACCTCGCTCGTGATCCGTTCCATGGCGAGTGGAACTACACCATCTCCCCTCATCCGCGCCTGTCCGACACCGACGT
>JALYFY010000691.1 GCA_030777385.1 Pseudomonadota bacterium
ATGATCAGGCGCTCCGCCGCCAGGTCCGCCGCCGTGGTCGGGCTTCCGTCATCCTTGATGCGTTTGTCGATCAGGGCGCTTTCCATGCCGCGCAGGATCCGCCCGGCCTCCCAGGCGATGGCGGCCAGCCTTTCGGCGATCTCATCCGGATTCTGATCATCGAGACGCATCATGCCTTTGTGCCCGTTCGCCAAGAGAGAGTCGAATCGTTTGGAGCTATCGAATCCTTATGCCCGCTTTTCAAAGAACTCGTTGCCGGGTATCCGGTTCATGTTCTCTTTCCTGTTCGGCTGTACTCATGGGCGTTGAAATCCCGACTTCATGACGATGCAGCCGACCTTTTAGGTCCCTCCGGAGCCCCTATGGCCACGATCTCGCTCGATTCCCTCGACCTCGCCGCCCTTCTCTGCTCGCGCGTCTGCCACGACGTGATTTCGCCGGTCGGCGCGATCGTGAACGGCCTTGAGGTCCTGGAGGACGACAATGACGCGTCCATGCGCGAGTTCGCCCTCGAGCTGATCGAGAAGAGCGCCAAGCAGGCATCGGCCCGCCTGCAATTCGCCCGCCTTGCCTTCGGGGCGGCGGGCTCGGCCGGCGCCTCCATCGACCTGGGCGATGCGGAGCAGGTGGCCCGCGGGCTCTTTCTCGACGACAAGATCAGCTTCTCCTGGTCGGCGCCGCGGCTGCTGTTTCCCAAGAACCGGGTGAAGCTTCTGCTCAACCTGATCATGATCGCCACCACCGCCATCCCGCGGGGCGGCGCGGTCACTGTCACGGTCTCCGGCGATCAGGAGGCCTGCGAGTTCGTCATCCGGTCGAAGGGGCTCAATGCCCGCATCCCCGCCCATGCGGAAGCCTTGCTGGCGGGTGATTCGGAAAGCGGCACCATCGACGCCCACGGCATCCAGGTCTATTACGCCGGCATGGTGGCCCGCGCCTCCCGCATGAGCGTCGCCTTCAGCCTCGACGGCGACGAGGTCACGATCCGCGCGGCGACGGCATAGGCTTACCGGGAAGCGTCTTGCCGGGTTTGAACCCCTCTCGCTCATCCTGAGGGGCCGCGCAGCGGCGTCTCGAAGGATGATCCAGTGAGCACTGGGGACGCGATTCGCCAACGAAAAAGCCCGGCGTCGAGCCGGGCTGTCGAAAAGGCGATGTAATCCGTGTTCACACGGCGATGCGCTGGTCCGTTTCGCTCGGCTCGCGCAGCACGTAGCCGCGACCCCAGACGGTTTCGATGTAGTTCTTGCCCTGCGAGGCGTTGGCGAGCTTCTTGCGCAGCTTGCAGATGAACACGTCGATGATCTTGAGTTCGGGCTCGTCCATGCCGCCATAGAGGTGGTTGAGGAACATCTCCTTGGTGAGGGTCGTGCCCTTGCGCAGGGAGAGCAGCTCCAGCATCTGGTATTCCTTTCCGGTGAGGTGCACGCGGGCGCCGCCCACCTCCACGGTCTTTGTGTCGAGATTGACCACGAGATCGCCGGTGGTGATCACCGACTGGGCGTGACCCTTGGAGCGGCGCACGATGGCGTGGATGCGCGCCACGAGCTCGTCCTTGTGGAACGGCTTGGTCAGGTAGTCGTCGGCGCCGAAGCCGAGGCCCCGCACCTTGTCCTCGGTGCCGGCCATGCCGGAGAGAATCAGGATCGGCGTCTTCACCTTCGCGACGCGCAGCGTCCGCAGAACCTCGTAGCCCGACATGTCGGGAAGGTTCAGATCGAGAAGGATGATGTCGTAGTCGTAGAGCTTGCCGAGGTCGACGCCCTCTTCGCCGAGATCCGTCGCATAGACGTTGAAGTTCTCGGATTTCAGCATCAGCTCGATGCTGCGCGCGGTGGCGCTATCGTCTTCAATCAGAAGTACGCGCATGTCTGTTCCCCAGCCCCTGCCCATGAGCCCGCTGGCCCCGAAAAGCCGCCCCTTCGCCACAGGGCCTGTGGCGAACGCCTTTTGAACTGATTCGAACGCTAATGCAGAATGGTTAACAAACCCTGATTCAGGCATGCAAGCGCTTAACGACTTGGCGCGGCCAATCCGTTGCGCGAGACGATCATCCTGTGGATTCTGGGTCACCATGCGGAACCGCGTCACAACGTGAAAAGCTTGCGAGCGAAGCATTTCGTTCGCATCCGGCCCGGACCCGAGGGAGCCGCAGCCGTGACCTGCACAGTGTTAATGAAATCGGTAAACGAAAGGTTGACGAGCCCGCTCAAAACGGGCCCGAGCAGAGGCGCTCTTGCTGATGGAATTGTTCTTGCAGCGCTTTTTCATCGGGCGCGGTAAGGAAAGCTCAACCTGCCCATGCAATGGTGTGTCTGTCCGGCGGATAACTGAGCGATCCGCGGGGCACCTGAAACAGCGACGTGTGGAGTTGAATCAAGATGAAGTCGCGGGATACGCTCATCCGCCTCAAGCGCTTTCAAGTCGACGAGAAACGTCGGCGGGTGGCGCAGATCGAGATGATGATCGCCGAGTTCAACCGCATGGCGGCTGACCTCGATCGGGAGATCGCAGCGGAGGAGCAGAAGGCCGGGATCACCGATCCGAACCATTTCGCCTATCCGACCTATGCCCGCGCGGCTGCCCAGCGGCGGGACAACCTTCGTCAATCGGCTCAGAACCTCCATACTCAGCTCGACGACGCGAAGGCCGAACTCGGCGAGGCTTTCGAGGAACTCAAGAAGGCCGAAAGCCTGGAGGATCGGGAGCGCTCCCTGGACGCGGCGATCAGCCAGGCCGGCCAGCCCCGCGCCATGCGTGCTTCCGCCTGATCCTGTTCCGGCGAAAGCCTCCCAGATATCTGCTTGGACGCGTCACCTCGTGGCGCGTCCTTTTCGTTTGCCGAGAACCGGGATGTGCGGGGCGGCCTCCACCGGAAGGAAGCCGAGAAGCCGGGGATCGTCCGCCACCTCGACGGCGCGCCTGTAGGGAACGAAGCCCGAGCGCAGGTAGAAGGCGAGCGCCCCCGGATGGTCGAGGGAGCAGGTGTGGACGAAGAGGCGGGTGATCGGCCGGGCGAAGGCCCGGCGGATCGCCTCGCGCATGAGGAAGCGTCCCGCCCCCTGGCCGATGTGCCCGGGCGCGACCCCGAGAAAACTCAACTCGGCCCCGCCCCGGGGCCGGAAGTCGAGTTCCAGCAGGCCGATATCGGCGCCGCCGTCATTGAGGGCGAAGGCCTCGACCCGGGGGTCGTCGAGAATTTCGGCCAGGGCCTCATCGGGCATCACGACCCGGCTGAACCAGAGCCAGGGCTCCCCGATCCGGCGGAACAGGGCCCTGTAGCGGTCCCGATCCGGGATGAGGCGATGGAGCGACCAGCCCTCCGGCTTCCTCAGCCGCGGCAGGCGAGGGCGCTCGCGCATCTCCAGATAGGTGACGACCGCCGCGACCTTGCCAGGGGGCAGGTCCGTATAACCATCGAGGTTGAGCGCCAACGGGGTCTTCGCCGTCATGGAACATCGCCTTGGGGCCGGTGGGGAACCCAAGGGTCTCTCACGGGTGGGGCGGCAGGGCAACCGGGCGATGGAGCGCGGGCTTCGGCCGGCTTCTCGCATTACCCCGTATTGGACCTTATGTCATGGCCAAGCCGTCGACTCACCCCTTGCAGAGGAAGGGGATTATGGGCACAGAAGAGAGTAACGAAGGAGCCCAGCCGCCTCCATGAAGAATGCGCGTGAGTTCATTTGGCCCGTGATCGGGCTTCTGGCGGTGGTCGTTTCCTGTTGGCTTCTTTATCGAGAGCTTCGCGGCCTGTCCCTCGACGACGTCTGGGACAGCCTGACCGCGGTGCCGAGCCATCGCTATGCCCTGGCGGGCCTGTCCACCCTGGTCGCCTATGCGGCTCTGGCCTGGTACGACCGGATCGCCCTCCTTCACCTGGGCGTGCGCCACATCTCCTGGTTCTTCGTCTCGGTCACCTCCTTCACCACCTACGCCCTGTCGCACAACATCGGCGCTTCGGTGTTTTCCGGCGCGGTGGTCCGCTACCGGGCCTATACGTCGAAGGGCCTGAGCGCCGCCCAGATCGCCGTGCTGGTGGCGCTCTGCTCCTTCACCTTCGGGCTTGGCACCATCCTGCTTGGCGGCGTCGTGCTCACAGCCAACCCGACCCTGCTGCACCGGCTCGAGGATCTGCTGCCGTCGGCGCTCACCAACCCGGCCACGGCCCGCGTGGTCGGCTTCCTGCTGCTGGGCTTCGTCGCCCTCTACGTGGCCGGCTCGATCCTCCACCTGCGGCCCATCGTGATTCGCAAGCACAAGCTCGAATATCCGCGCCCCGCCATCATGG
>JALYFY010000692.1 GCA_030777385.1 Pseudomonadota bacterium
GCTGACCCCATCGGGAGGGGCCATAGCACCCCTCTCCTCTCAAGCCGCGGCCAAAGCGGCGCAAGACAGGGGAACAGGCATGAAGCTCATCAAAGCCATCACGCTCGCCGTCATCGGCGCGGGTCTCGCGGTCACGGGCGCAGCCGCTCAAGGCAAGAAATGGGAGCCCGTGAAAATCGCGACGGAAGGCGCCTATGCCCCGTGGAATTTCACCGGCCCCGGCGGCAAGCTCGACGGCTTCGAGATTGAGCTGGCAAACGAACTCTGTGCCCGAGCCAAGGTGAAGTGCGAGATCGTGGCCCAGGACTGGGACGGCATCATCCCGGCGCTCCAGGCCAAGAAGTACGATGCCATCATGGCCGGCATGAGCATCACCGACAAGCGCCTGGAGACCATCGATTTCACCCGACCCTATGCTCAGGTGAGCAACGGAATCGTCGTCGCGAAGAACTCTGCGGAAGCCAAGGCGCTTGGTCCTGTTGCCCAGTTCAGCTTCACCTCACAGCCGGCCGAATCCGAAGCGGCTGTGGCCAAGATTCGCGAGGCCCTCAAGGGCAAGACGCTCGGCGTCCAGACCTCTTCGTCCCACTCAAATTTCACCGACAAATACCTCAAGGGTGCCGTCGAGATCCGCGAGTACAAGACGACGGAGCAGTACGATCTCGATCTCGCTGCCGGACGCATCGATGCGGTGATTGGTGACAAGACGGCCCTTCAGGGCACCCTGGACAAGCCGGAGTTCAAGGATTTCGCAGTTGCCGGGCCGGGCTTCTCCGGCGGTATCCTGGGTCGCGGCGTAGGAGTAGGCCTGCGTAAAGACAGCCAGGAACTCAAGGCCATGTTCGATACCGCGATCGCGGCAGCCATTGCCGATGGCACCGTCAAGAAGCTGGCTGAGAAGTGGTTCAAGGTTGACGTGACGCCACAGGGCTGATGAGAGGTCGCGGCGGTTGCCCTGCGGACTGCTCGCAGGGCAACCGCCTATGGGAACCATGCGGGATGCAGCACCGTCGGACGATGCCGTGACACGGTTGGCCGTTGCGCACGCCGCTCCTGTTGATTTCCGACCCTACCCCGAGACCTTGACCGAACCCGAGACCCGATGATGAATAACAGCGTCCTTGAATCTGCCGCCCGCTCCGTCCAGGCGCGGCGTCGCATCCGCAGCTACGTCTACGAGACCCCGCTGCTGCCTTCGCGCCAGATCGGCCGCGACACCAATTCCACCGTCTCCTTCAAGGCGGAGAACTTCCAGCTCACCGGATCCTTCAAGATCCGTGGCGCGGCAAGCAAGATGACCGCACTCGGCCTCGACCAGGGCGTCATCACGGCATCCTCCGGCAATCATGGCATCGGGGCTGCGCAGGCCGCGAGCCTGATCGGCCAGAAGCTAACGGTTGTCCTTCCCGAAACCGTGTCGCCCGCGAAGCTCGCCAAGATCCGCTCCTTTGGAGTGGAAGTGATCCTTCATGGGGCAGAGACCGGGTTGGCGGAGCAGCACGCGCAGAAGGAGGCCCAAAGTCGGAGCCTCGTCTACGTCTCCCCGTACAACGATCCCGAGATCATTGCGGGGCAGGGTACGATCGCGCTGGAGATGCTGGAACAGGCCGACCGGATCAACAACGTTTTCGTCGCCATGGGCGGCGGCGGGCTGATCAGCGGGATCGGTTCTGTCCTGAAGTGCTTCAGCCCGAACACGCGCGTGTTTGGTGTTTCCGCACAGAACTCGGCCGCGTTGGCGGCCTCGATTGTGGCGGGACGCGTCGTCGAGACGGAGCATCTCGATACTCTTGCAGACGCCGTCGCAGGTGGCGTCGACGAAGACAGCATGACCTTGCCGCTGTCGAGCGCCGTCATCGACGAGGTCCTGACGTGCACGGAGGCGGAGATCGCCGCCGCGCTCAAGGACATGGCCGCCAAGGAGAACCACCTCGTCGAAGGAGCAGCGGCCCTTGCCCTCGCCGGCTTCTATCAGGTTGCAAAGCGCTGTGAGGGGCAGAGCAACGTCGTGGTGCTCTGCGGGGCCAATTTCGACCATGACCGGATCATGGCCGTCGTGAACGGTTAAGAGGCAGACGCCATGGCAAGTCTTGAGATTGATTGGAACAGGGATGGCCGGCAGGCCTCCTACATCCAGGTGCCAAGCTCCACGAACCAGAGCGCATGGCAGAACCTGCGCATCCCAGTGTTCGTCATCCGCAATGGCTTGGGACCAACGACGCTGCTTCTCGGGGGCAGCCATGGCGATGAATACGAGGGACCAATCGCCCTCTCAAAGTTCGCGCATTCGGTTGATCCGGACGATATCAGGGGCACCCTCATCGTCGTGCCGGCGATCAACCTACCGGCCGTCCTGGCCGGGGCACGCCTGTCGCCGCTCGATGGCCTCAACCTCAATAGGGAGTTCCCCGGCAACGTGCGCGGGTCTGCGACCCAGCGCATCGCGCACTTCATCACCACGGAACTGGTGCCCAGGGCTGATAACGTCTTCGACATCCATTCGGGTGGCCGCTCCCTGCGCTTCGAGCTCTGCACGTTCATCCATGAGCAGCCCGACCCCGAGCGGACTCGCAGCTTCCTGGCGGTCGCCGAGTCCTTCGGAGCCCCGCTGATCGTCGTGATTCGGGAACCGCATGCGAGCGTGATGCTGGACGATGTTGTGGAGAGCTCGGGCAAGCTCATGCTGTCCAGTGAACTCGGCGGGAGCGGCATCATCACGGCCGAGACAGCCCGCGTGAGCTACGTGGGGCTGCTAGGAGTCCTGCGCCATCTGGGTCACCTTGCCTCGTCTGACCAAGACGGCGTCGAAGACCGTAGGATCTCGCGCCGCGTCTCGGTGCCGGGTTCGGACTACTATGTCCACGCGGACGACACCGCCTTGTTCGAACCTGTCCTGAGCCTTGGCGCGCCGGTCGAGAAAGGGACGGTCATCGGCTACTTGCACTACGTCGATCGGGTGGAGAGGGCACCTACACCAGTGTTCTCTCCTCAGTCGGGTCTCCTGCTCTGTCTGCATGGGCAGGGCGTCGTTCACCGCAACGACACGCTGGCCGTCATCGCCAAAGACTACACGCCGTAACGCCGCCTTGCACCCATCATCTAATTCAAACCCGGAACCGAGACTTTGACCTCCATCACATTCCTCAATCCAGACGAGATCGAACAGCGTGTCGGCAACCTCGATGTCGTTGGCCTGATGGAGCAGGCCTTCGCTGCCTTCTCCAAGGGAGAGGCCGTCATGCCCATGCCGGGCGAGCTTCTGATCGAGGATCCGCCGGGCGAGGTCCATCTCAAGTACGGGTACTTCAAGTCCGGTGATACGTACGTCATCAAGATCGCCTCGGGATTCTGGAACAACCCCGCCAAGGGGCTGAGCAGCAGCGATGGGCTTCTCCTCGTCTTCAGGAAGGAGACGGGCGAGCTTGCTGCGGTTCTCAATGATCGCGGCCGCCTGACCGATCTACGGACTGCGGCCGCCGGGGCCGTGACCGCCAAGCATCTAGCATCGACGGATGTGGACACGATCGGGGTCATCGGGAATGGAATCCAGGCCGAGTTGCAGGTTCTGGCTCTACAAGCCGTCCGTCCCTGCAAGAACATCGTGGTTTGGGGACGGAATCCCGAGCGCACGTCTGCCTACGCCAAGCGCATGGAAGAGAAAGGCTTAACGGTCGAAATCGCGCCATCGGCCTCCGACGTCGCTGCCCGCAGCCGCCTGATCGTTACTGCGACCGCAAGTCCGTCGCCGTTGCTGCAATGGTCCGACATTCGGCCCGGTACCCACATCACTGCGATCGGGGCGGACAGCGCAGACAAGCAGGAGCTGGCTGAGGCGATCATTCGCAATGCCGACATCGTCGTGACGGACAGCCGGCGCCAGGCCATAACGCGCGGCGAGCTTTTGCGTGCCTATGGGGAAGACTCAGCCGCTCTGTCCAAGGTAGCCGAGATTGGTGAGATCGTTTCGGGTACTGCCAAGGGACGGACGAACGAGAGTCAGGTCAGTGTTGCGACCCTATCCGGCCTCGCCGTCCAGGACATTGCCATGGCTTCGGCGGTGCTGTCCGGGTAGTGTGACGTCGTATGTTCAATGCTGTCTGGGCAAGCAGCCGCCCCAACGTGATCCCATAAGGACACATTCATCGCCTTACCCGGGCTGATCCCGAAAGGCGGAAGCACTCGTTGCAGGTGCCCTTAGTCTGTCCGCCGAGCGCCAGTCATTGTGTGTTGGATTTGCATGGACCTGGCTTAGATCATTTCGGGAAAGGTCCACTTCTGGCACTCCTAAGACGTAGGCGCTTTGTCTGCTTCGGCGCTCGAGAGCTGATCTTCAGTGAGGGGCCTGAATGCGAATGTCTGACCCAGTACAGACTTTCCCTCGGCGAATTCCCGCGCCCGGCTCACACCGGGATCATGTCCGGGATGTTCACGAAAACCGTCTTCACCTCAAACAGGGTGGGCCAAGCCGCGGTCCATCGCCTCGTGGTGATGTCGGTTTCGGGTCGAACTCGTTCGGCATAATGGCGGTCGAGTTCAGCAAAGTGACGGCCCGTCGGCGAATCCTGCTTGGCGACCGCCGCCTGGGAGGGGACTAACGTGCTCCGACCATGTCGCATCTGAGAACTCGGCCCGCGCCGCCGGGGATGTCGGACCTGCGAGCAGGATCGCAAAGAAGGAAATGAACATGCCGGAGCTATCGTCGATGTGTCCCGTCCAGGCGGACAGCGCAACGTGGTGGGTGAATGTGCTCCTGGAGCATTATGGCATCCGGGCCTCCCTCACTCCCCTGGACGGGGAATACGACTTGAATTTCGCCGTGCATCAGGACGGAGGGAGAACCCATGTCCTGAAGGTGATGCGGCCCGGATGCGAGAGCTCGCTCATCGAGGTGCAATGCCAGGCGCTCAACCACGTCGCGCAGCACGGTCCGGAGGTGGTCGTGCCTCGCGTCGTGAGGCCACGGGATGGTTCCCTGTTCGTGTCCGCTCCCGATCGGGACGGTCGGGAACGGCTAGTCTGGCTCATCACGAACCTTCCCGGCCGGGTCTACGCGCAAACCAACCCGCAGCCGCTGTCCCTGCTGCGCGAGATCGGCGCGACCCTGGCGGCCATGGATCGGGCTCTCGAGGGCTTCGCCCATCCTGCTCTCGGACGGGAGATCAAATGGGATCTCCGCCGATCGGGATGGATCCGCGGTTCGATCGGCCTGATCGACGGTGCCGACAGGCGGGCGATCGTCGAACGGATCGTCGCCGAATTCGAAGGCGGCCTGCTGGGGCGCCTGACCGCGCTTCCCAGCACCGCGATCCACAACGACATCAACGACTACAACATGCTCGTGGATGCGGGCACGGGAGAGCCGCGGCTCTCGGGCATCATCGACTTCGGCGACATGATCGATGGCCCGGCGGTTGCGGAACTCGCGATCGCCGGAGCTTACGCGGTACTCGGCCAGGAGCGGCCCATTGCGGCCCTTGCGGCGCTCGTCGCCGGGTACGACAGCGTCCGGCCGCTGAGCGATGACGAACTCGCCTTGATCTATCCTCTCGTCCTGACGCGACTTGCCGTGAGCGTCACGAACTCCGCCATCGTGAAGCGGGAGAAGCCCGACGACCCCTATGTCACGGTGTCCGAGCAACCGGCCTGGAACTTCCTGGAGACGAGCTCCGGCCTTCCGCGCGATTGGGTCCTGTCATGCCTTCGCGTCTCGTGCGGGCGCGCCGGACATCCCCGTGCCGACGCCGTGATGAGCTGGATCGCAAGCCGACGGGGCCGGTTCGCGCCGATGTTCGGGCGGAGCCTGGACGGGATTCCGGTCATCGACCTGAGCGTCGCCAGTCCCGCATCGCCGCGCAACCCGTTCTCGCTCGATCCCGACGACCTGGACGACGCGGTCGCGGAAGCGATGAGGGGCGCGGAGGCAGGACTCGGCCGATATGGCGAGCCGCGTCTCATCTATACCGGGCCCGAGTTCAGGAAGACTCCCTATGCAGGATCCCACAGGCGCTCCGTTCACATCGCCGTCGATGTGTTCATCGACGCCGGCACGGAAGTCCGAGCACCCTTGGACGGGATCGTCTACGCCGTAGAACTGCGGAGCGCGCCGCTCGACTACGGCGGCGTCGCGGTCCTGGAGCACGCGACACCGGAGGGCGACAGGTTCTACACGCTCTACGGTCACCTGGCCGCGGACGTCGCTGCGCGGCTTTCCCCTGGACAGCCCGTGGTCGCCGGGGAGGTCATCGCCCTCATCGGCGACCGGGCGGAGAACGGCGGCTGGACCCCTCACGTCCATTTCCAGCTCGGCCTGACCACGCTGGGTCGCGGCGCGGATTGGCCCGGCGTCGTCGATCCCGACGAGTCCGCCGGATGGATGGAGCTGTTCCCGAACGGGGCGGCCCTCCTGAACCTGGCCGACGAGGCGACCGCCGCCGTCACCATCGACTCCGGCGAGATCATGCCCCAGCGCAAAAAGCGCTTCGCGGGAAACCTGAAGCTCTCCTATCGCGCGCCGCTCACCCTGCTCCGAGGATATCGACAGTTCCTGTTCGACCAGCATGGCCGGACCTACCTCGACGGGTACAACAATGTGCCGCATGTGGGTCACTGCCACCCGCGGATCGTCGCCGCGGCAGAGCGGCAGAACCGGCTGCTCAATACTAACACGCGGTATCTCCACCCGGCGCAGGTCGCGTATGCGGAGGCGCTGACGTCGCGGCTCCCCGATGAGCTGAGCGTCTGCTTTTTCGTGAACTCGGGAAGCGAGGCGAACGAACTCGCCCTGCGGCTTGCGCGGGCCCACACGGGGGCCATCGACACGATCGTCATGGAGGCCGGCTACCACGGCAACACCAACACGGCGATCGATATCAGTCCGTACAAGTTCGACGGTCCCGGGGGACGGGGCGCGCCGGACTGGGTTGAGGTCGTGCCTGTCGCCGATCCCTACCGGGGTCCGTACAAGGGAAGCGATCCGGAGGCCGGGCGCAAATACGCCGATCACGTGCGCGCCGCCGTCGAGCGGATCCACGCGCGTGACCGGAGGGTCGCAGCCTTCATCTGCGAAATCTTCCCGAGCGTCGGCGGCCAGCTCATCCCGCCGCCGCGCTACTACCGCCATGCCTACGAGGCCGTCCGCTCGGCCGGGGGCGTGTGCATCGCCGACGAGGTGCAGACCGGACTCGGCCGCATCGGCACCCACCAATGGGGTTTCGAGACGCAAGGCGTCATGCCCGACATCGTCGTCCTGGGCAAGCCGATCGGAAACGGGCATCCGATCGGCGCCGTGATCACGACGCCGGCGATTGCGGCCTCGTTCGCGAACGGGATGGAATTCTTCAGCACCTTCGGCGGGAGCACGCTTGCTTGCGTGATTGGCCGCGAGGTCCTTCGCGTCGTCGACGACGAGGGCCTCCAGGCACAGGCCCTGGACGTCGGCACGTTCATGCTGGATGGGCTGCGCGGGCTTCAGGACGAGAGCGCGATCATCGGCGACGTCAGAGGGTCGGGGCTGTTCATCGGCGTGGAGCTGGTCCGGGATCACGACACCCTGGAGCCTGCGCAAAAGGAAGCCTCGTACATCGTGAACCGCCTTCGCGAGCACCGGATCCTGATCGGGACCGATGGCCCGTTCGACAACGTGCTGAAGATCAGGCCTCCTCTCTGCTTTACCCAGGAGGACGCGTCCCATCTCCTGCATCGACTTGCAGCGGTGCTCAGGGAGGATCCCTGCCGCCTGTAGGGGCGGCAACGCCACGAGGTGGGGGCCCGTGTCTCAGGAGAATACGGTTCTGAAGTTGGTGGCCAGGACCATGTGGGTCCGCACGTCGGCGACCCCGGACATGGTCGAAACCCGATCTCGGACCCTGTTTAGGGTCTCGACCGCGTCGGCGGCAACATCCAGGACGAGGTCGATGTCGCCGGCCACGGACCGGCATTGGATGACCTCGTCGATCTGCCTGATGGCATCGACGACGCCGTAGGCGGGCGTCCTGTCGAGCTTCACGAGCAGGACGGCCTGGTTCGGCCTCGGCGAGACGCTGTCGGACAGGATGGCGCAATAGCCCTGAATGAATCCCTCCCGCTCCAGACGCCGAAGACGAGCCGTCAAGGTGCTGCGGGACAGGCCGACGGCTCTTGCCAGTTGCTTCAAGGGTTCGCGACCGGAACGAGCCAGGATCGCGAGGATCTGGCGGTCGGTTTCGTCGAGAGATGTCATGATGTTGCTCTGGCTCTTGTCGTCGTACGCGAGGCATTCGCTCCAACTGCCAAGTCATTTGATCGAGCCGAACAAATCAAGGGGCATCGGCAGCCGGAGCGCGTCCAGACGCGATTTCCATAGGTTGGACAGACGCTCGGGCCGATCTTCGATTGTGCGGTCAAACCGATAATTATCATGGTAGCCCGAACCTCGACCACAATTGCGAAGTCGGGCTGCATGCCAGATTGGTTATGGGGCATTTGGCAAGCAACGGCTGCTAGGCGGCATCGTACCGGCGTTCGTTGATAGCCCCAGGAACGCTGCCATCCCCAGACGTGCTCGATCCGAGGACCTGGGCATTCACCGACTGACCGAGGGATGTCGGCTCATGGCACTTCTCGGAAGTACAACGAATGTCCGCTCGAGCGAGGAACAGCAGAAGCTTCTGGAAGGCATGGGATCGTCAGTGCCTGACACAAAGCGGATGGCACCTTGATTTGATGGAGCATCCGAAGCTGGCCGAAAGCGGAACGACGGCTTTCGGAAGAGCGATGCGACGAAGCGGACGCTGCCGCCCGGCCAGTGTCGACCCAAAGCAGCCCTCTCACAGCCAAGCTGATTGTGCTTTGACTCTGACGCTCCGCTAACCCAGTGCGCGTTAGCCAGTAGCCGCTACTCTGTAATTCCAAGCTGCTCTTAAAGTGCTGCCGTGCCAGTTGCAATGAGCCCCGTCGCAACGAGGCTCGCCGCCCATACCCTGTCAAGGTCGAACCAGGAGCGGCTCAGGAACCTGAGACCGAGGTAGCGGAAGACCGCCCAAGCGACGAGGCCGCCCACCACCACCATCGCCAGCGTGTGGACGAGCGCGACCGCGAGCGCCGTCGCAATGTCGTTGGCCATCAGCACCATCATCGCCGAATGGGCCGTGCCGAGACCGTCTCGGGTGACCTGCGCCGGCGCACTGACACACAGTCCGAGCATAACCGGTACCAGCATAAAGCCTGCCCCGTGTGCCATCGCGACGAGGAAGGACCACAGCGCGACCTGTGTCGGGCGGATTCGGGCGAGAAAGTACGGATGCCGGCGGTCCACGAGGCGGTAAAGGCCGAAGCCTGCGACGACGAGACCGGCGGCGATGCCGATGCCTCGCGCATGATCGAAAACGCGCACAAGAAGCGCAAACGGCAACAGCACGACCGCCATTGCCAGAACATGGCCTGTCGCGATCGGCCCCAGGGTGGAAAAGACGGCACTCTCGCGCCGCTCAAAAAGTGCGCGTGAGAGGGCGAGTGGCCAGCCCATACCAGGGTTGAGACCGTGATAGGCGCCGATCGCGATCACCGCGAGCCAGAGTAAGGGATGGTTCCCCTCCACTTCACCGGCACTCCCTCAGGCCGAGGGATAGCAGAAGGAATCGGTCGAACTGTCCCCGCCCTCGAGGCGGACCTGGTGCGTGCGATAGCCTTCCTCGAAGGTGACGAAGAAGTCGTCCTTGAGCATGATGCCGCCTTCGGGCGCCGCCTCGCACATCACCATGGCGCCCGGCACGCCATCGGGATAGAACTGCCGGTCCCAGGTGGAATAGAGCGAGTTGGTGAAATAGACGCGCCGCCCGTCACGGCTCACCTCGACCATCTGCGGCCCGCCTGCAAAAGCCATTCCGTTCGGGTGCTTGTCGCGCCGTGCGATGCCACCAATCCGCACCGACCCCGACAGCCGCGGCTTCATCGGGTCCAACACGTCATACTGGCGCATCTCGCCCGTTCCCCAGCACGAGACATAGAGGAAGCGGTCGTCGAGCGACAGGTCGATGTCGGAGACGAGCGGCGGCACCGCGCCGAAGCCCTTCAGGAGGTCCGGCAGAAGCTCGGGTGCGGCCGGTTCGGGCGGGATCGTCGCCGTCTTCTCGATGCGGAACGTCTTGCCTTCCCGCCACCAGGTCCAGACCGATGCTTCCAGATTGGTCGAGTCCACGACGACGCCGAGGAAGCCGTATTCCTTGGTCGGGTCGTGCGCCGGGCGGATCTCCAGCGGCATCTGGTGGTTCGCGCCAAGGTCGATCGTCTGCACGTTGCGCCGCGCCCGCAAATCCCAGAAGTGGACTTGGTGCCCGTAGCGATTGGCCAGCAGATCCTCCGGCACGAGGCCGTTCTCGAACTGAGGTGGCAGGCCCCATTCGCTTGAGACCATGTAGTCGCGCGGCAGGTTCCACCAGAAGTCATAATGCAGCCGCTGCGGACCACGGTCGATCTCCCACCGGCCGCGGATGTCGAACGTCTCGCAGTCCATGATGAACACGCCAGGCGGTCCCTGCGTGCCGTCTGCACCGGCGCCACCGAGCGTGCTGACGTAGATGCCCTCTGGCCCGCAATGAACGGTGTGCGGGCGCGAATAGCCGGTCTTGGCCAGGAGTTCCTCCGGCTCGATGATCTTCGCGATCTTCGGATCGCGGGGATCGGGCTTGGTGTCGATGACGTAGATGCGTGACGAGCGGATGCCGGGGATGATGAGATAGCGCCGCTCCAGGAAGGTATGCCCCGACATGGGGCAGAGCGCCGAGGAGCAGGCGTTCCAGCCGAAATGGTGGAACTCGTCGCCGCGGTTGGGCATCACGAGTGTCTTCAGCACCGTGCCGTAGCTGCGTGAACCCTCTTCCACGTCGACTACGGCGAGCGCATCGGGCTTTGAGCCGTCGGCTGATAGGAGAAGCACATAGGCGTAGGTTTCCGCTGGTGCTTCCATTGCGATCCGCGGTGAAGCGTAGAAGGTCGGGTCAGGGCGCATCTGTTCTAGCATATCGCTCTCCTCCCGTGGGCGCCGGCGCGGATGCAGCGCGCCGCATAGCAGGCCTTGTCGATGCTTTCCGAATAGCAGGGCTACCCAGCCACGTTCGGGGGCAGCATGACACAGGTTATGCCCCTGAGGAAGCTCGGGTTCGCCGTCGGCAGACCAAACCACTCTTTGCGCCGGCGCCCCTCGCGTCCCTCTCCGCCGAGCGCGCATTCATGCACTCCCGCCCTGAGCTGGCATCAAAGCCCATTCGCCGTCCTTGGGACCGCTTCCCATCCACAACAGCCTGATGGCTGTGTCGGCGTAAGGTCCGCTTCGGAGATATTCGGCAATTTGGCTCAATGGCCGGCATGGGCGCGAAGCGGACCTGATTGAGCCGGTCCTCAAGGTCCGCCTCTGGCACATTCCGGAAGTACGTCGAATGTCCGCAAAGGCGCGGTTAGCGGACTATTCGTCTGACGATTGGCATCACATGCAGAGAAGCGGAGCCGTGCTTCGATGTTGGGGCCAATGTTAGGACCATATCTGAAGCTTCGGCAATTTCTGAAGGCATTTCAGATATTTATTAGAGAGTTATGGCGGAGAGGGGGAGATTCGAACTCCCAATACGGTTGCCCGTATGCCACATTTCGAGTGCGGTACATTCGGCCACTCTGCCACTTCTCCGTAGGCCAACCTTGGCAAGTTGAGCAAAGTTCTAGGGAGGGCAGTTCATTCTGCATCAGCCTTCTCTGCTCAGCATATTGCCAAGCTAAGGGCTGAGCAGCGCGGCGTGCTCCTCAACTTGGCACAAATATCAGTGGTGATGTTCCTGGGCCGCGACAACGCGCCAAAGCATGGGAGATATCAACGGCGTGAGCAGAGATCCCGTTCAAGTTGGCGACCTCTCCTGAACCCTGTCTCTGCCAAGGTTCGAACCGGTCTCTAAACCCCAAACTTGATCGGTGCAGGAAATGCCATTTTGAGCGCGGGAGAAAGAGGCCTCAGCGAACTCACATGAGCGCCGATGCCATAGCGAAAGAGACCTCAACAGGAAGAGAAGACAGGGACTAAGTCACTGTAAGATGGGAGGCTCTCTCATCGCGCGGAGAAAGGGCCACTTATGGAAAAGTGGCTGGTGCTGGCAGAGAGGATCAAACTCTAACTCTTGGCACCACAAGTCTTGAAAACACAAGAGTTTTTGCGACCGCGTGTGCCTCTATGTGTACAAGGAAGGTGTCTTGGAAACAAGGGTTCTAGGTGGGTCAGTAAATCCAAAACGAAATACCCAGCCAGGGAGGGGGCTATTCCTCGGCTAGGGCGCTGGGGTGCCCGAGCACACCGCCCAGGCTGAAACGCAACGCGCCTGGTGACCTCAGTATGATATGGCTAAGGTTAAAATCCTGTTCATAGAAACGGATGCACCTCCGCAGGGTTGCTACCTATGCTCCGTCGTTCCTGCTCTTAAGCTGACATGGTCGAGCCATATTGCTCCGCTGTGCTGTCCCCGTAGTGCACGTGATATTTTCATGAGAGGGTAGGATGGCTTTTATCAATTGGGATAAGACGTTTCCCGTAGATCCTTCAACAGGCGAGGTCCTGCCGGTAGGCAGGGAGGGTGCCTTAGAACTGCCAACGTATGGAAACTACGGCGGTGGCGGTTATTCTGCTGGCGAATTTGGAGGGCAGCTTCTGACAACGTCTTCAGGCAGGCCGCTCAGTCAAACGCGTCTTACGACTTTAGGATCAAAATCTGAGGACCCAGTGGACCGCCTCGACTACCTTTTCTACCGGCACGATGTAGCATCCAACGATGTTGGGGAGGCTTACACCCGAGGGCAGGCGAGAGCAGACGTGTCGTTAATCAAGTCACTTATCAAGCTTGATGCCAGCTATGATCCTGAAGCCAGTCTCTATGCTGGCAGTGCAAGCTTCGCGATGATTGGGCGGCTTGCTATCAATGATAAGCTTCACCTCGTATCGCCCAAGGTGCTGATCGCTGCCGTAGAGGATGCCGTAGGCGACATCCAGTATGGGCTTGAGAACTTGCCCCACCAGGAACTCGTGGCAGCACTTGGTAAACTGTTCGAGCCTACTTCCGACCCAGGTGTGTTTGCATTCGACTTTGAGGTTGAGACCACATCCTTCAGACAGGAGGTTGTTGAGTACGTTGCATTGAACGCCCTGAACGATGCGATTGACTTCGGTGATGCGGATGATGCCCCCCTTAATACGGGGTTCCCAGTAGGCGGCGTAAGTGAGTATCAACTCACCTTCAACATAGCAAATCGCGACCTAGACTTTGTATCGGTCTAAGGGGTTGGGTTGAGGATGTGAGCCCCTCTCGGTTACTCTTAGCGTCTCCGAGAGGGCAACACGAAGTCCATCCTGCGTATTTCACTCTTCGTAAGGAACGTCCTCTGGTGGGAGCTCAACTGGACCAGGGTAGGCGTTCTGGCGCGGTCCTCGGCCCACCCAAGGTTCCGCCGTCTCTATCTCACCTGAAGGGCCACAACCGTTGAGTTTGCGCATGGTCGAGGAGATGCTCGCAGCCCGCGGGATCTTGGTCAGTCATGAGACCGTCC
>JALYFY010000693.1 GCA_030777385.1 Pseudomonadota bacterium
GGGCTGATCATTGCTACCATGATGATCTCGACTCTGGCTGATGTGTTCATGCCTGTCTTCGCGGGACGACTCGTCGATGCCATCGCCATGGGCGGCAACGACCGTGAGGCTGCCCTTCACGCAGCGCTTATCGCCTTCGCCTTCATGACAGGCCTCGGCCTGCTCATGATCGTCATGCGGCACCTGGCTTTCTACGGCATCGTGGAGCTGACGCTCCGCGTCATGGGACGTGTGGCGCAGGATGCTTTCGCCCGCGTCCAGCGCTTCTCGACCGACTGGCACGCCAACTCCTTTGCCGGCTCCACCGTGCGCAAGGTCACGCGCGGCATGTGGGCGCTCGATCTCATGCACGACACGCTCCTTCTCGCGCTGCTGCCCTCGCTCACGGTGCTGGCCGGCTCGATGATCGTGCTGGGCTTACGCTGGCCGGTAATGGGCCTCGTCATCGGTGTGAGCGCACTCGCCTACATCGTGATGACCGCCTTGCTCGCGACCCGCTATGTGGCGCCTGCAGCCCGCTTGGCAAATGCGTGGGACACACGGGTCGGCGGCACCCTGGCCGATGCCCTGAGCTGCAACCCGGTGGTGAAAGCCTTCGGCGCGGAGGCGCGGGAGGACCAGCGCCTGACCTGGGTGCTGAACAAGTGGCAGAAGCGCACGAGCAGGCTTTGGCAACGGGGCACCAACAGCGGCACGGTGCAGTTTATCGCGCTGCTCGGGATCCGTGCGGCCATTATCGGCACGGCCATCTGGCTGTGGTGGGACAACCGCGCCACGCCGGGCGATCTCGCTTACGTGCTCACCACCTATTTCGTGATCCACGGTTACTTGCGCGATGTGGGCATGCACATCAACAACCTGCGTCGTTCCGTGAACGACATGGAGGAGCTGATCGCGATCCACCAGGAGAAGGTGGGCGTGCCCGATCGTGCGGGTGCGAGGCCGATCCGGATCACAAAGGGCGAGGTCACGTTCGACTGCGTCACCTTCCACTATACCGGGCATGACACGCCGCTTTATCAGGACTTGTCTTTGACGGTTCATGCGGGGGAGCGTGTCGGTCTTGTGGGCCCTTCGGGATCGGGCAAGACCACCCTCGTCAAGCTGATCCAGCGCCTCTACGACGTGACGGGCGGTGAGATCCGCATCGACGGGCAGAATATCGCTCAGGCCGAGCAGGCTTCCTTGCGCGCGCAGATCGCCATCGTGCAGCAAGAGCCGATCCTGTTCCACCGCACGCTTGCGGAGAACATCGCCTATGCACGCCCTGGTGCATCCATGGCGGAGATCGAGCGCGCGGCCCGGTTGGCCAATGCGCACGACTTCATCATGAGCCTGCCGAAGGGCTACTCGACCCTCGTGGGCGAGCGTGGCGTCAAGCTCTCCGGCGGCGAACGCCAGCGGGTTGCGATTGCCCGCGCCTTCCTGGCCGATGCACCGATCCTGATCCTGGACGAGGCGACCTCCGCGCTCGACTCGGAGTCCGAGGTGCTGATCCAGCAGGCCATGGAACGGCTCATGGTGGGGCGCACCTCCATCGTGATCGCCCACCGCCTCTCCACCGTGCGCGCTCTCGACCGCATTCTCGTGTTCGAGACCGGCCGGATCGTCGAGGAAGGCGATCACCATAGCCTCTACCGCAAGGGTGGCCTCTACCGCCGCCTGTGCGATCACCAGGGGATGGATCTTGCCAGAGGCCACCAGCCCGACATGGCGGCTGAATAGGCGCGTCTGGACAAGAACCCCTCAGACTCATAAGGAAAACCGCATGTTCGAAGTCAAAGATATTCCCATCTCCGACGACAAGCGAGATTTCTACGCCTCGCTCGCCCAGCAGCTCTCAGGACTCCTGGAGGGCGAGCCGGATGCGATTGCCAATGCGGCCAACATGTCGGCCCTGATCTATCAGTTCCTGCCGGATCTGAACTGGGCCGGGTTCTACTTCATGCGCGGCGAGGGCCTCGTTCTTGGTCCCTTCCAGGGCAAGACAGCCTGCGTGCGCATCGCGGTCGGGCGCGGCGTTTGCGGCGCAGCCGTGGAGCGTCAGGAGTCGATTGTGGTTCCGGACGTCCATGCGTTTCCGGGGCACATCGCCTGCGACAGCGCCTCCCGGTCGGAGCTTGTCGTGCCCCTCATGAAGGACGGGCGGGTGCTGGGCGTCCTCGATCTCGACAGCCCCAGCCCGAACCGGTTCGACGAGGAGGACCGCAAAGGCTGCGAGAGGCTCGTGCAGATCTATCTCCAGGCCTCCGATATGGCGCTTTAGCCCGGCACTCCCGCACCATGTCATCCGCCTATATCGACACCTACTACAGCCGGACCGCCGCTACGTCGGATACCTATCCGCCTGCGGCGGGCCGCATCCAGGCGGATGTCTGCATTGTCGGTGGCGGACTGGCCGGTCTCACGGCGGCCGAGAAACTCGCCCGCAGCGGCCGGTCGGTTGTTCTGCTCGAAGCCAACCGCGTGGCCTGGGGCGCGTCGGGCCGGAACGGGGGCTTCGTTTCCGCCGGCTACGCGACCGGGCTGTCGGCCATCGAGCGGAGGGTAGGGGCGGATGGGGCACGGGAGCTGTTCCGCCTCTCCATGGAAGGCGTGGAGATCGTCCGCCGGCACATTGACGGTCTTGGCATCCACGAGGCGCATCCGGTCCCGGGCATCGCGAAGGCTTTGCGCTACAATTCGCGCGGTGCCCTGCAGGCTGCCAGCGAGCGCCAGCAGCGGGAATTCGGGTTGAGCTTGCGCTACCTGCCCCGCGAGGAGGTGAGGGGCCTCTTCGCATCGCCCAAGTACCACGAGGCGCTTCTCGACGAGGACGCATTCCATTTTCACCCTCTGAACTACGGACGCGCCCTGGCGCATGCAGCAGTGCGGCAGGGCGCTGCGATCCATGAGGGCTCGGCCGTTCTATCTGCGGATCTGGATGGGCCGCGTAAGATCCTTCGCACGAAGGATGCGGAGATCGCCGCTGGTCATGTCGTGTTCGCAACGGGCGGGTATACGGGTGCCGTCCTGCCCGCTCTCAGGAAAGCATTTCTGCCGATTGCCACGTATGTTCTGCTCACGGAACATGCGCCGGATCTGGTGCGCAGCGCCATCCGCACGAAGGCCGCCATCCTGGATGATCGTCGCGCCGGGGACTACTACCGCGTTGTCGATGACGGAAGCCGCATTCTGTGGGGCGGGCGCATCACAACGCGCACGACCGATCCGCGCGACATCGCAGCCGTGCTCCGGCGCGAGATGGTGACGACCTATCCGCAACTGGCCGGCTTGAAGGTCGACGTCGCATGGTCGGGCCTGATGTCCTATGCCCGCCACCTGATGCCGCAGATCGGGCAGTGGAAGCCGGGTCTCTGGTACTGCACGGCCTTCGGCGGTCACGGCATGAACACCACAGCCATCGGCGGCACGGTCATTGCGGAGGGCATTGCCGGTGAGAGTGACCGCTACCGCCTCTTTGCCCCTTTCGGCCTGGACTGGAATGGCGGCGTGTTGGGGCGTGCAGCGGTTCAGCTCACCTATTGGGGCTATCAGGCCGCCGATGCTGCCAGGGAGTTGCGCTTTCGGTAGAGCGCGGGCTCAAAGCCTGACGGCTGATGTGGCGATCCACAGAAAAGCCAGCCCGAACCCCAGCGCGATCAGGTTCATGAGATAGGCCAGGGCATCATTGCCGGGGTGACGGTTCCCCATTTTCGTCCACCACGCTTCTTCAAGAACCGGAAGAGTTGTCGAGACCGATAATGCTCAAGCTTGTTTTCTGTCTAGAGGGTTAACAAGGAATTTTTAGACAGCTGTGGATCGTTCCGGCCAACGGTAGAGTGGGGCTGGCCCAGGAGCAGCCCCACATGATGAGCCAAATCAAAGATAGAAGTCGCCTTTGCTAAGTGCCGAG
>JALYFY010000694.1 GCA_030777385.1 Pseudomonadota bacterium
GCGCGGAGCTGTGCTCGGGCGACATGCTGCTCGAAGCGCTCGTCGCTTGCGCGGGCGTGACGCTGAAAGCCGTGGCGACCGCGCTGGAGATCGATCTGCGCCACGGCGCCGTGAAGGCGGAAGGCGATCTGGATTTCCGAGGCACGCTCGGCGTCGACAAGACGGCGCCCGTGGGCTTCAAGAACATCCGCCTCTCCTTCGAGGTCGATACGGATGCGCCGCAGGAGAAGATCGATCAGCTGCTCAAGCTCACGGAGCGCTACTGCGTGGTGTTCCAGACCCTCAACGCCAAGCCGGATTTGAGTACGACCCTGACGCGGAAGTAAGGCTCCTTCGCAGCCTGCTTTTGAGATTAGCCCGTGAAGACTAGGTCGCTCCCCTCCCCCTTGCGGGGAGGGGCAGGGGTGGGGGTCGCAAAGTCGGAGCGTTCAGCTTCGTTCAGACAGCACGGAGGCTGCTACAGCGCTTGGCTGAATGGATCGCTCACCCAGCCAGACCACCCCCACCCTTGATCCCTCCCCGCAAGGGGGAGGGAAGAAGCGTGCCTCCCCAGGTTGAGAATGCTGCAATGGGGTCAATTCCCAGCCACCAGCGTCCGCGGCGCGGCGCTGATCGCAAGTGCCGCACCGCCCCGGACTTCCTGCACGGTCAGGGCGCGGTCGTTGGTGCCGTCGGGGTTGAAGCGGAAGACGCCGTCGGCGCCGGCAAAGCCTGCCGGGTTCGTGAGCATGCCGTCGTTGAAGGCCTGCGCGCCCTGCATCCGGGCGAGCGCCGCAGCGAGCGTCACCGCATCGTAGGACAGGGTGGCAAGGCGGATCGGATCGGTGTTGAAGCGGGTACGATACCGCTCGGCAAAGGCGTCGAAGCCGCGATTGTCGGGCGCCGCGAACCAGCCGCCCTGCAGAACCGGCAGGGCAAGGACGCGGGGCTCGTTCCACAAGCCTGTACCGAGGGGTTTGACCTGTTGCGCGTTGAAGCCCGTCGTCTGAAGCGTCTGGGCGATGGCGGGCAGGCCGTCGCCGCCCTCCGGGATGAAGAGGGCATCGGCCTGGGGCGCAGTGCCGCCGATGGCGTGAGCCAATCGCTGCACGGCCGCTTGCGGCTGGCCGGCGGGATAACGCTCGATCGCCACGATGCGCATGCCCTGCTGGGCCGCTGCAAGCTGCAGCCGCGTCTCGGCCACGCGGCCGTAGGTTGTTTCCGGAATCAGGGCCGCGATGGAGCGGCGGCCTTGAGCGGCCGCAAAGGAGACGATCCGGTCGACCTCCTCCTGGACCAGGAAGCTCAGGAGATAAACCCCGCGGGTGGCGACGCCCGCATCCGTCGAGAAGCCGATGACGGGCTTGCCCATGGGGCGCGCCGCCTGCCCGGCCGCCTGAACCGAGCCTGCAAAAAGCGGGCCGATGATGAGCTCGGCCCCCTCCGCCAGGGCCTGTTGCGTTGCACTCTGCGCCCCTTCCGGCGTGCCGCGGTCGTCCTTCACCAAAACGGTGATGTCCGCGCCTTGGAATTCGCCGAGCGCCAGCTCCGCCGCATTGCGCATGCTCTGCGCCACCGCAGCCCCCTGCCCCGGGCTCGTGAGCGGCAGGATCAGCGCGACCTTGACCCGACCGTTGCCGATTGTGCTGCCGGGCATGGCTCCTTGCATGGGAGCGCCCGGGGGCGCAACGCCGGCCGCATAAGCAGGCTCAACCGCCGCTGGAGCGGCAGGAGGCCGGCTTGTCTTGCGTGGCGGCGACGAGCCGACGCAGCCGGACACCAGCAGCGCCCCGGCCAGAACTACCACCAACGTGGCCCGGCCTTTCAGGCCGTTTGCCACCACACACCCCATGCGCGCCATCTCCCACCCCCTTGGAAACAGCTTTCGTCTCATTGGATGGAAGCGTGGCAGAAAAAGGTAAACATTGTTTCCATGGAAAGAGGCCGGTGTGAGCACCGGCTTTCGCAGGCCCGCCCCTTCATGCGACAGTAGCAGGCAATGAACCAGAGAATCGACAACCGAACCAAACGGCGCGATCCCGCGGCGAAAACCAGCACCTTCACGGCCTTCGGGCTTGCGGCCGAGGCAAAGCCCCTGCTGCCCGGCCTCTATGTGGTTGCAACCCCCATCGGCAACCTGCAGGACGTGTCCTTCCGCGCCCTGAACGTGCTCGCGGCCGCTGACGCGATCCTGGCCGAGGACACCCGGGTGACGAAGACGCTGCTCGCCCATTACGGCATCACGACGCCGCTGGTCGCCTATCACGATCACTCGAACGATGCCGTGCGCGAGCGTATGGTTTACCGCATCCGGGAGGGCCAGGCGCTGGCGCTGGTGTCGGATGCGGGCACGCCGCTGGTGTCGGATCCCGGCTACAAGCTCGTGCAGGCGGCGATCGAGGAAGGGCTGCCCGTCACCCCGATCCCCGGCCCCTCGGCGGTGCTCACCGCGCTGGTCGCCTCGGGCCTGCCCACCGACCGCTTCTTCTTCGAAGGTTTCCTGCCGTCCAAAAGCGGCGCGCGCCGGGCTCGTCTTGCGGAGATCGGCACCATCCCTGGCACGCTCATGCTGTTCGAGGGTCCGCATCGCCTGCCGGAGATGCTGGCCGACGCCGCAGCGGTGCTGGGCGAGCGGCAGGCCGTGGTGGCGCGCGAACTCACCAAGATGTTCGAGACGATCCGGCGCGGCACCCTGCCCGACCTGGCGCAGCAATTTGCCGAGGAAGGCCCGCCGAAGGGCGAGATCGTGGTGCTGATCGGCGAGGCCACCAAAGCCATGCATGCGGCAGAAGCCGATGCGGCCCTCGACGGCAGTCTTGAGGCGGCGCTGAAGAACCATTCGATCAAGGACGCCGCGGCGCTCGTCGCAGCAGAGCTCGATATGCCCAAGCGCGAGGTCTATGCCCGCGCCTTGACGCTTGCGAAGAAGGGCGAATGAAGAGCGCCCTCGAACGCCGCCGAGTCACATTCCTGCGCGGTCACCGCGCCGAGTGGATCGCGCTGCTGTTCCTGTTGGCAAAAGGCTACCGCCCCATCGCGCACCGCTACGCGGCATCCGGCGGCGAAATCGACCTGATCGTCATGCGCGGCGAGACGATTGCCTTCGTCGAGGTGAAGGCGCGTGGGCTCATGGATGATGCGCTCTCCGCGATCACAGCGAAGAAGCGCCAGCGCTTCTCGCGTGCGGTGCGGGCTTGGCTCTCGCGCAATGCGTGGGCCGAGGGCAAGACATGGCGCGCTGATGCGGTGATCATTGCGCCCCAGCGATGGCCGCAGCACATCGTGTCGGCGTTCGAGTTGGAGATGCGGTGAACTCAAGCCGCCATCCTGTGCCGATCAGCCACCGCCTCGCGGATGTGGCGTGCCAGTTCCTGCACCACGTGGCTGCCGCCGTCGCGCGGCAGGTAGAGGTTGACCATGAAGGGCGGAAGGCTTGGCAGGCCGGATTCGGGCCCCAGCATCTCCAGCCCGTTCGGCACCGTGGAGGCCATCCAGGCCATCACGGCGATGTCTGCCGCCACCGTCGCCACCTGGGCCGAGGTGTTCGTGACCTCGGAGACCGAGCGCCACTCGATACCGGCCTTTTGCAGCACATCGCGGACCGGCGTGCGGAAGGCGCAATCGGAGCACCCGATGGAGACGGGAAGCGGGCGCTGCCGGGCGGCATCGCCGCCGCGGGCTCCCACCCAGACCAGGCGATCCATGACGAGGTTCTCGCCCTCGGGATCGCAAGCCATTTCGGTGGCGAGCACCACATCGACCTTGCCATCGTAGAGCTTCGAGCGAAGAGACACGCTGGAGCCGCTGTTGAGCGAGATCTGCACGCGGGGGTAGCGGCGCGCGAAATCCTTCAGGAAGGTGGGCAGATAGGTGGTGATGATGTCGCTTGGAATGCCGAGCCGCACCTCGCCCTCGAATTCCGGCGTCGTCATCTCGGTCCAGATCTCGTCGTTGAGCGCAAGCAAGCGCTTGGCGCGCCCGAACAGGCGCTCGCCTGCACCCGTCAACCTCATGCCGCGCCGCTCGCGGG
>JALYFY010000695.1 GCA_030777385.1 Pseudomonadota bacterium
GCGCGCCCGAACCGCCTCGTTCCAGGCAGCGACACTTGCCTCGGCATCATCGGGATGAACCGCCTTGGCCCAGCCAAAGCCCTGATACTCGTCGCGCGTCTGTCCCGTGAGGGCGGCCCAGCCGGGCTGCTCGCCAACCATCTCCCCATGAGCATTGTTGGTCCACAGCACGCCCTGAACGGCGTCGACCGCCGCCCGGAACCGCGCCTCGCTTTCGCGCAGTTCATCCTCGGTGCGCTTGCGGTCGGAAACGTCGAGGACGAACTCGACCACCTCATCGCCGACCTTGCGCGGGGCGAACAGACCCCACCAGCGGGAGCCGTCCTTGCGGAAGTACTGCTTCTCGTAAGGGATCGCCTCGCCAAGCGTGGTCACCTGCTCCACGGCCCGCAGGGACTCCGGATAGAACTCCTTCGGCGTGAGGTCCTGCCAGGTCTTGCCGAGCGCCTCCTCATGGCTGAAGCCGGTCATTCTCAGGAACGCATCATTCGCTTCCGTCAGCTTGAATTCGGGTCCCCAGAAAAGCACGCCGACCGTGCTGATCGCAAAAGCTTCCCTGAGGCGCTCCTCACTGCGGCGAAGTTCGTCTCCCGCCTGCGCCCGCTCGATGGCAGAGGCCGCGAACTGGCCCAGCTGCACGAGAATGGCCTCGTCGACCTCGTCGAACTCCCGCTCGATCTTGTCCGAGAGCTGGATCAGGCCGAGGTTCTTCCCGTCGCTGCCCACGAGGGCCGTAGCGAGCCAGCCGTTCATGGGCGGATGGTCTGCGGAGTGTTCCCCAAAGGCGCGCCAGCGCGGATGCTCCTCCAGCTCAGCCTGGGTCATCCGCACGGTGCGGTTGCCCTCGCAGATCCAGGCGTAGACGCCGGAGCCGTCCGGCACCTTGTCATAGGCCCGCCAAGCCGCGTACTTGTCGGAGAGCGAGACGGCGGTGACCGCCTGCGACCAGTCAGGGCCTCGAGTGATGCTGCAGATGGCCTGATGTGCTCCGATGATGTCCCGGGCCGCCACCGTGATCGCCTCGAGGGTGGTGGAAAGATCCACCGCACCCATGACGACGCGGGCCGCCTGCGCCAGGGCCTTCATCCGCTCGAGATGGCGGAGCTTGTTCCGCTCGGCGTGGAGCTGCTCGGTGCGGTCGCGCAGGATCTTCACGAAGCCGCCGGACCCGTCCCGCAACGGCATCAGGAGTCCTGCGGCGTAGAAGCGGGAGCCGTCCTTGCGCACGTGCCAGCGCTCATTCTCGGCGCTGCCTCGGGAGGCGGCAACCCGCATCTCTTCCTCGGCCGTGCCTGCCTTCTGATCCTCCGGGGTGAAGATCAGGCGGGTATGCCGGCCCACCGCCTCGTTCTCGGTCCAGCCATGGATGAGCCGGGCTCCCTCGCTCCAGGAGGTGATGAGGCCATCCGCATCCATCGAGAAGATCGCGTAACCGGTCGCGCTCTCCAGGATCGAGGCCTCGCGCCTGCTCGGTGGGGACTGGATCCGATCCGGCCTTGCCGGAGCAGCACCAGAGGTGCCGCGAAGATATGCGACTTCGGACCTCAGATCAGCGTTCTGACGGCGCAGCTCTTCAAGCTCGTGGAGGAGGCTGGCCTCGCCCTGGGACAGCATTCGTCAGGCCGGCTCATACTGTACACGCTGGATGGCGCGCTCAATGACTGCTCGAATCTCTTCGAGGCGATCGGATCGTTCGACGCCTTGGCGTACGACCCGCAAATCGTCTGTGGGTGCTTTCGTATGGACGGCAAAGCGTACGAGGACAGGGGCGCTGGGGAATGCGTCGACCAGGCTCCTGCGGACTTCGTCGAGAAGCCTCTGCCCCTTGTCGTCGATGCTGCCGCGTCGCAGGTTGACCCCCGCACGCTCAAGGGAGGGGCGTGCGTTCCAGTAGACCTCTACGATGTCGGCATTCATGGCCATCCCCTGCTGACAGTCTGAAGGCAGATCAACGCGGGAGCGCGGTCAAGGTTTCGGCCCGGTCACCTTGCAGGAATCGAAGGAAAACCGATGGATACCGGCCATCGGACCCGCTTGTGCAGAACAGCCCGGATCATTCGTCCCGGATGATCGACCGGATCCTCTGCGCGAGCGCATCGACGGCGAACGGCTTCGTGATCATCTGCATGCCAGGTTCCAGGAAGCCCGCCGCCAGGGTGGCATTCTCGGCATAGCCCGTGATGAACAGCACCTTGAGGTCGCGGCGGCGTTCCCGGGCGGCGTCGGCGAGCTGACGCCCGTTCAGGCCTGGCAGACCCATGTCGGTGATCAGGAGATCGATGCGCCGCCGGGACTGAAGGATCTTCAGCCCCTCCGGTCCGTCCGCCGCCTCCAGGGTCCGGTAGCCGAGATCCTCCAGCACCTCGACGATCAGGCTGCGCACCACCGGCTCGTCCTCGACCACCAGCACGGTCTCGCCCGTCTCGGCGCGGGGCGCTTCGGCCAGTGTCGCGGCCTCGATCTCCGCGTCCGTTTCGCCGCGGTAGCGCGGCAGGTAGATCTTGATCGTGGTGCCCTGACCCACCTCGCTGTAGATCTTCGCGTGTCCCTCCGATTGGCGGGCGAACCCGTAGACCATCGACAGCCCCAGCCCGGTTCCCTGACCGATGGGCTTCGTGGTGAAGAACGGATCGAATGCGCGCCCGATCACGTCCTGCGGCATGCCCGTTCCCGTGTCCGTCACGCAGATGCAGATGTACTGGCCGGGCCTCACGTCCCGCTGCGCTGCGATGTAGGCCTCGTCCAGGTGGGCGTTGCAGGTCTCGATGGTGAGCTTGCCGCCGTCCGGCATGGCGTCGCGGGCATTGATGACGAGGTTGAGAAGCGCGCTCTCCAGTTGGTTGGGATCGCAGAGCGTCGGCCAGAGGCCTCCCGCCAGCACGACCTCCAAGGTCACCGTCTCGCCGACGGTGCGCCGGAACAGGTCTTCCAGGGAGGCGACGAGTGCGTTCGCCTGCACGGGTCTCGGATCGAGCGGCTGCCGGCGGGCAAAGGCGAGCAGACGGTGCGTCAGGGCCGCAGCGCGATTGGCGGACGTGGTCGCGGCCGTGATGTAGCGGTCGACGGTTTCGAGACGTCCCTGCGCGACGCGGGTGCGCAGCATGTCGAGGGACCCCACGATCCCGGTCAGCAGGTTGTTGAAGTCGTGCGCGATGCCACCGGTGAGCTGGCCCACCGCCTCCATCTTCTGCGACTGCCGCAAGGCCTCCTCGGTCTGACGCAGGGCTTCCGCCGCCGCCCGCTCCGCCGTGATGTCGCGGCCAATGGCATAGAACAGTTTCTCCTTGGGCACCGCCGTCCACGAGATCAGCCGGTAGTCGCCGTCCTTAGTGCGGAAGCGGTTCTCGAACCGGAACGTCTGGGCGCCGTGGTCAAGGCTGCCGAGTTCGACAAGGGTGCTCTCGACGTCGTCCGGATGGATGAGGCCCAGGAAATTGCTGGCGAGCAGCTCCTCCTCGGACCAGCCGAGCATTGTCGTCCAGGCCGGGTTGACGGCGACCAGCGTTCCGTCCGAGCGGCATACGTCCATTAGGTCGGCGCTGAGCTGCCAGATCTGGTCCCGCTCCCGGGTGCGCTCTTCGACCTCGGCCTCCAGGGTCTCGTTCAGGCGGCGCAACGCCTCCTCGGCGCGTCGGCGCTCCTCGATCTCCCGTTGGGCCTTCTGGAACAGGCGGGCGTTGTCGATGGCCACGGCTGCTCCCGCGGCGAGCCCGGATATGAGCCGCTCCGAGCGCTCATGGAAGATGCTCCTCTGGGCATGTCCAAAGAACAGGCCACCGATGACTTCGCCGGACCGTGACGTCACCGGCACGGCCAGATAGCTGCGGACCGGCAGGTGCCCTTCCGGCATTCCCCGGTGAGGCTCGGAATGGCCATAGCGGGAATCCTGGGTGATGTCGTCGGAGCGGACGATGCGCTCACCGTTGAAGGTCGGGGCGAACACCTTCGTGTTGCGGGGCATCGGGAACTTGGAGAACGCCTCGCGCGGAACGCCTGAGATCGAGTAGAGCATGTAGCTCTCGCCGGCCTCGTTCTCCACGTTGTAGAAGAATGCGCCGAACTGGGCTCCGGTCAGCTCTACGCCCGCGTCGGTCACGCGCTGGACCAGCCGCTCGAGGTCGTGCTCCGACGCGGCGGCGGCAAGGGCCGCGTTGAGGATCTCCAGGGCGCGGGTTTCCTCCCGCAGGGCGTCCTGGCTGGTCCGGCGCTCCGAGATGTCCTCTGTGCTGCCGTACCATTCGACGATCTCCCCGTCCGGGCCATGCCGGGGAAGAGCGCGCGAGTGCATCCAGCGGTAGGAGCCGCCGCGCATGCGTGCGCGATGCTCGATATCATAGGGCTCACCGGTCGAAACGGAGTGAGCCCACGCCATCAGGGACGGCTCCAGGTCGTCCGGATGCATCGCCTGCGCCCAGGTCTCACCCAATCCCGTAGTGCCGGTCCAGTCCTGCCAACGCTGGGCGACGCGATCAAGCATGCCGTCAGGGCGGGCCGTCCATGTGACCTGCGGGTTCAACTCGACCGTATGGCGGTAATGTTCCTCCGCCTCGCGAAGCTGGGCCTCCGCGCGCTTGCGCTCGGTGATGTCCCGGTAGAAGACCGCCAGGCCATCGGGAGCCGGATAGGCTCTGATTTCGGTCCAGGCCTCCCGCCCGTCAGGCCACGTGTACCGGTTCTCGAACGTGGCCGGCATGCGCTCGGCCATGGCCCGTTTGTAGAACTCACCCAGCGGCGAGTTCTCGGTATTCGGCCAGACCTCCCAATGGGTGCGCCCGATGATCTCGGCCTCGGGCCGCATATCCAGCCTCAACCCCGCGGGGTTGATCCTGATGACACGGAACTCCCGGTCGAGCAGAACGAAGGCCTCGTCCATGCCGTCGAGCACGCCTCGGGCGCGCTCCTCGCTCTCCCGCAGCGCACGCTGGCCGAGAACCTTGCCGGTTGTCTCGGTCGCAGCACAGAACATCCCGGCGATGGCGCCGACGTCGTCCCAGACGGGATTGTAGGAGAAGCTGAACCAGGCATCCTCGCGGTAGCCGTGGCGTTCCATTGGGATCAACAGGTCCTCATGCCAACTTGCCTGTCCGGAGAGGGTCTGGTCGACCAGCGGCTTGATCTGCTCCCAGATGTCCGACCAAGCCACGGCGAAGGGGCGTCCGAGCGCATCGGGATGCTTGGCGCCGAAGATCGGGATGTAGTCGTCGTTGTAGAGGAACGCGAGGGCCGGACCCCACGCAATGAACATTGGCTGCTTGGCATTGAGGATCATCCGCACGAGCATCCGCAGCGGCCGCGGCCACGTCTCGGGCTCCCCCAGGGGCGATCCCGACCAGTCGTGCGAGCGCATGCGGGCACCCATCTCGCCGCCGCCCGAGAGGAAGTCGCGATCGGTGACGGCTGGACGTGGGTTTCTATCGTGCATCGGGGTTCCGGATGGAGCCTGGGCAAGGCTGGACCGACCATGGCCGGGCGGCCTCGGCGACAGATTGCGATCTAGGGCAACGGGCCGCGTACCGCAACGGGTGTCTTGTCGCTCCCGGCCTCCGGGCATCGGAGCCGACATCGCAGAGGACGAATGCATCCCCTATCGGCACACAGGAGCTGCCCGGCACCGTCATTCGCTATTATGGTAGTGCAAGTCTGACGTCAGGCCTGCACTGGATGTTTCAGACGATCATCTGCCAGTCGCTGACCGCGATGTGGTCGATCCGCACCAGCTCGGCATCCTTGCGCGTCCCGTAGATCTCAAGGGTGGACCCTTGAGTCAGGTTGAGCTGAGCCTCGTAGAAGGTGAGGGTCTTCGCATCGGATCCTGTCGATCCGAGCTGCTTGTCGGCGATCCATGAGGCTGCTGTCGCGCCGTTGACGCGAATGCCCATGGGAGACGCTCCGTCGCTCTCGTCATAGTAGGCGACCTTGACCTTGTAGGTGCCGTTCTGGCCCGTGAACGTTCCCTTGGCGGTGGCCTCGACATCCTTGTTCCGGTTCTCCACCGCCTGACCGCCTTGAGCCGTGCTGAGGCTGACCAGGGTGAACTTGTTGAGAGCCAGCGCTTCCACCTGGGTCGTGCCCACAGCGATCGCCGGAAAGGCCGTTGCGGGCGGCGGCGGATTGGTGTCCGGAGCATCCTGAACGTTCAGCGTTACGGTGCCGATGGCACTGTCCCCATCCGTGTCGAAGGCCGTGTAGCTGAAGCTGTCCGAGCCGAAGAAGTCGACCTTCGGCGTATAGGTGAACGAGCCGTCGGCCTTGAGGGCCACGGTGCCGCCCTGAACCGTCGCGATCTGTCCCGCACCTGCCGTCTTTCCGCCGTCAGGAGCCGTGTCGTTGGCCAGCACGCCCTGTGCGGCGCCGACGGTCAGAACGGTGTCCTCGGTCGCGCCGTATGTGTCGTTGTTGGCCACGACAGGATTGTCGGCAGGAGGCGTCGGGGTGCCGACAGGCTCGACCGTGAGCGCATCGATCCGCACGAGCTCGGCATCCTTGCGGGTGCCATAGATCTCGATGGTGGCACCCTTCGTCAGCTGAAGCTGCGCCTCGTAGGAGGTCAGCGTTCTCGCGTCGGATCCTGTGGAGCCGAGCTGCTTGTCGGCAATCCATGAGGCAACTGTGGAGCCGTTGACGCGGATGCCCATGGGCGAGGCGCCGTCGCTCTCGTCGAAATAGGCCAGTCTCACCTTGTAGGTGCCGCTCTCGCCGGTGAACGTTCCCTTGGCCGTGGCCTCAAGATCCTTGTTCCGGTTCTCCACCGCCTGGCCGCCCTGAGCTGCGCCGAGGCCGACAAGGGTGAACCTGGTAAGAGCCAGCGTTTCCATCTGGGTGGTGCCCACGGCGATTGCCGGAAACGGCGTTGTGGGCGGCGGTGGATTGGTATCCGGAACATCCTGGACGGTCAGCGTCACGGTGCCGGTGTCCCGGTCGCCGTCCCCATCGACAGCGGTGTAGACGAAGCTGTCCGAGCCGAAGAAGTTGGCTTTCGGCGTGTAGGTGAACGAACCGTCGGCCTTGAGCGCCACGGTGCCGCCTTGAGCGGTGGCGATCTGACCTGCAACGGCTGCTTTGCCGCCATCGGAGGCCGTGTCGTTGGCCAGGACCCCTTGGGCTGCTCCAACCGTCAGGACCGCGTCTTCGGTGGCGCTGTAGGCATCGTCCCCTGCAACCACCGGATTGTCGGCTGTGCCGCCGGTGACGGAGACTGTGCCCGTGGCCATGCCGGTGATGGTGTTGCCGGAGACCACGGTTCCGGTGGCCCCGGCATCGTCGTTCGTCGGCTCCTCCCGAACGCCATAGCGGGCATCGATCGCGCCGTCGGAATAGA
>JALYFY010000696.1 GCA_030777385.1 Pseudomonadota bacterium
CCCAACGATATTGCCATCGTCATCGGCGAGCGCCTGCTCAAGTATCACAACAACGACGATCTGCGCGGACGCGTGGCCCGCCTGCGCCATGCGCAGGAGGTGCTGGCCATCACGGGCGACGTGGCGACCCGCACACCGCATTTCTGCTCCGGCTGCCCGCACAACACCTCGACCAAGGTGCCTGAGGGCATGCGTGCCTATGCGGGCATCGGCTGCCACTACATGGTGCAGTGGATGGACCGCTCCACCGACGGCTTCACCCAGATGGGCGGCGAGGGTGCGAACTGGATCGGCGAGTCTCCGTTCTCCAAGCGCGGCCACGTGTTCCAGAACCTCGGCGACGGCACCTACAACCATTCGGGCGTGCTGGCCCTGCGCTGGTCGATTCACACAAAGACCAACGTTACCTACAAGATCCTCTTCAACGACGCAGTCGCCATGACCGGCGGACAGAAGCATGAGGGCGGGCTCACCGTCGACATGATCGCCCGCCAAGTGCGTGAAGAGGGCGTGGAGCGTATCGCGCTGGTCACCGACGAGCCCGACAAGTACCCGAAGAGCATCCATTGGCCTGCCGGCATGACGATCCATCACCGGAGCGACCTCGACGCCGTGCAGCGGAGCCTGGCCGAGATCCCCGGCGTCACGGTGATGATCTACGATCAGACCTGCGCCTCCGAGAAACGGCGCCGCCGCAAGCGGGGCGAGTTCCCGGATCCGGACAAGCGCGTGATCATCAACGATCTCGTCTGCGAGGCCTGCGGCGACTGCTCGGTGCAGTCCAACTGCGTGGCCGTGCAGCCGGTGGATACCGAGTTCGGCCGCAAGCGCCAGATCGACCAGTCGAACTGCAACAAGGATTTTTCCTGCGTGAACGGCTTCTGCCCGTCCTTCGTGACGGTGCATGGTGCCAAGATCAAGAAGGCGGTGCCCGAGACGGTCTCGACGGACGGCGTGGCGCTCAAGCCGCTGCCCGATCCGGTGATCCCGGCCATTGACCGCACCTTCAACGTGATCGTCACAGGCGTGGGCGGCACGGGCGTCGTCACCATTGGGGCTATCCTCGGCATGGCGGCGCATCTGGAAGGCAAGGGCATGGGCATGATCGACATGGCCGGCCTCGCCCAGAAGGGTGGCGCGGTCTACAGCCATGTGCGGCTCGCCAACCACCAGGACGACATCCATGCCATCCGCGTGAGCGCGGAATCGGCCCATCTCGTGCTCGGCTGCGACCTCGTAGTCACGGGCACCAAGAAGGTGCTGGCCTCCGTGAAGGAGGGGCAGACCGCGCTGGTGGTGAACACCGCCGAGGTCATGCCCGGCGAGTTCACCCGCAATGCCGACTTCTCGCTGCCGACCGAGCGCCTGAAGCGCGCCATCAAGTCCGCTGCGGGCCAGGAGGGCGTTGCCTTCGTGGATGCCACGGCAGTTGCCACAGCGCTGCTCGGCAATGCGATTGCGGCCAACATGTTCATGCTGGGCTATGCCTACCAGACCGGCCGCGTGCCGCTCACGGGAGCTGCCATCGAGAAGGCAATCGAGCTCAACGGCGAAGCGGTGAAGATGAACCTTGCGGCTTTCGCCTGGGGCCGCCGCGCCGCAGCAGAGCCGGAGATCGTCGCCAACATGATGGGCCAGCTCAAGGCGCCGACGGAATCGCGCAAGCTGTCCGAGACCCTCGACGAGGTGATCGAGCGGCGCGAGCACTTCCTCAGCGAATACCAGAACAAGCGCTACGGCCGGCGTTACCGCACTCTCGTGGAGCGCGTGCGGACCGCTGAAGACAAGGCTGTTCCGGGCTCGACGGCATTGACCGACGCGGTGGCGCGCTCGCTCTTCAAGCTCATGTCCTACAAGGACGAGTACGAGGTGGCCCGTCTCTATACGAACGGCCATTTCGAGAAGCAGGTTGCATCGGCCTTCGAGGGCGACAACCTGACCTACGAGTTCCACCTCGCACCGCCGCTCTTCGCTCGCAAGGACCCGGTGACGGGCGTTCCGCGCAAGATGAGCTTCGGGCCATGGATGATGAAGGCCTTCCGGGTTCTGGCAGGCCTGAAACCGTTGCGCGGCACGCCGCTGGACGTCTTCGGCTACACGCACGAGCGTCGCACCGAGCGTGGTCTCATCCGGGAGTTCGAGGGGCGGATCGAGGAAATCGTGGCAAGGTTGAACGCCGACAACCACCCGACGGCGGTGGGCCTTGCCGGCATCCCGCAGAAGATCCGCGGTTTTGGTCACATCAAGGATCGAAACCTGAAGGTGGCAAAGGCGGAAGAGGCAGACCTCCTCGCCAAGTTCCGCGCCGATCCCCAGCCGCTGCCCATCGCGGCGGAGTAACCAACGTCATCCCAGGGCCGCTTCGCGGAACCTGGGATCGCCAGCAGAATGTGACACTCGAACCACCGCTGTCATCCCCGCGCAGGCGGGGATCCGTAACCACAGTGTTGGGCAAGAAGGCGCTGCCAGATCGCTCCGCTCGATCCTGCATCCTCAGCGGCTATGGATCCCGGGCTCCGCTACGCGGCCCCGGGATGACAGGGCTTTACTCATCTGGCGATCCTGGATCTGCGCTTCGCTTCGTCCGGGATGACGGCTCTATGAACGCGGCTTTAGCCTCGCGCCTGGCTCGCCTCCACAAAGCTTTTTGCAACCTTGGGCAGGTTTGCCTCGGTCAGCCCCGCCACGCACATGCGGCCTGAACCCACCAGATAGACGCCATCCCGCTCGCGCATGGCATCGACCTGCCGCTC
>JALYFY010000697.1 GCA_030777385.1 Pseudomonadota bacterium
GCATTAGTTCGGCCGCTCCCGATGTGCTCTACACAGGGGCGTGAGGACGGCAAGGAATGGCATCCCCGCCCAAGCGGGTATGGACGAGAGGGATCCAGCGTCAGGGTTTGTGACAAGCAGTTCAAAGTTGGTGCCTCGATCAGGCTGACGGCCTTAAGCTTCGCGAGCCACGCGGACGGATCGTCTGTCTGTTGGCGAACTGCCTGACGCCCGATTTGTCCGACTCTCCCGTCTCTAACCCGCAGGCTCGTCTGATCAGGGTCGGCGACTCAGGCCCAGCACGGCAGAAAGCGCTCAACTGAGATCGCCTCAAGTCCACCTCGGTGCCTGCTGGCAATAGTGTCCGTCGCGAGTCGCCTCACGCGGACAGAACCGCTCGTCCTGTCACGCGCGGCTACCTGTCGAGGGACGCGGCAGTTATGGCTTCAACGCGCGTGTCGATCTGCGGGACGGCCTACATTTTGAACCTTCGGCCCTCCAGCGCGCGGTCGGGCCGGAAGCAGTCGGCGGACTTCGTTCTTGATCGGCTGATTTGCGCAACACTGACGTGGCTTTGATGACACACCTGCCTGTCGCGCAAAGTTCCGCTCGTATCCAAGTTTGCCGCCCTGCCGTTGATCCGGACACAGCGCCTGTCCATGAAGCACGGAGGGAAGGATGATGACGCGACCACTCGGCCGTCCACGCGCGGCACGATCAGGGCTCCTTGCCGTGCTTCTCGTCGTGCTGGCGCTTGGAAGCTGCGCCGGGATCGTCCTCGGCGCCTTGCATGGCTCGATCCTCGGCGTAGTCGTGGCCGCGCTGCTCCCAGGTTTCTGCATCATCGCGATAAGATCGACCCAACTTCGATGATGTCCCGCTGCACCCAGAGGTTGCGCGGCGCTGTCCGTGGTCTATTACAGAAGAAGGGCAGCATCGCAGGTGAAAGTTCTTGGGCGCGACGGGAAACAAGCCAAGGCCTTCGCCTCAGCATGAGAAGCTCAGCTATTTCGTGACGCTTCGCCAGATGCAGACCGACTGCGAGATCCTCCGCAAGGCTTACGAACGGCTGTCCGTCCTGGCGCAAAGCTCGGTCGGCTGGAACATCCCTACCGTGATCCTCGATTGGCTGGAGACGGAGCTGAGGCTTCTGAGAGGGGCAGGGGAAGACGGGAAGGCTGCCGCATCGGAACTGATGAAAGCGGCCGTGACCCTGTCAAACGCCCTCAAGCAGTGAGTGGCAGGCGAAGGGTGGCGAGTGCCGCGATGCAAGCCTCAGGCCCCAAATTCGTTCCGCTCAGCGTCCTCCAACTCGGGCTCCCCGCCTTTGCGCCAGCCGTCGTCCCAAGCTTCGTGGAACTTGGTGTCGATGCGATAGGGATTTCGGCTCGCGGGCAATAGCCGCGTGCCCGCATCGAAGCCTTGTTCCCAGGCCTGCACCACGAGATCTCTTGTCATGGCTTTCCCGACTGCTGCTTGGCGCAGAGCCTAATTATTGGACAGGGCGGTCACGAGGGAGATGCTTCGACACCCCTGACCCAAGCTTTTTGCCTTTCCCAGAAGGGCGGTGCAGGATCAACACGGCCTGGCCATCCCTCTGTTTCCAGAGTCACAACAGAGCGTTGACTCGAATCGACGTAGGGGCCGTTCTTCGGAACGTGGCTGGCCGTGGTTCCTGCTTTCCGTGACGGCCGCTCAGTCTCTCTCGCCAACTGTCCATAGGTGAAGAAGAGACATACTCCCGGCCGGGGCCGCACGAGGGACAGTGCCCTGGCCGGGTTGTTTTCCCTAAGTCGCACGTCTGTGGCTCGGCCGCTCAGCCCTGATGTCATTGGCCTCGCGCAGGCGGTCGTCCCGCTCCTGCCGAAAGCCGCCACGCGAAGCAACGGTCTTGCCCCAGGCGGCATTGTCCTTGGGATCATCGAAAGCCTTAAGCCGGGCATCGAGTGCCATCAGCCTTGCCTGAGACTGCACAAGTCCGTTGTCTGACACAGTGCCCTTTTCTGTACCTCCGATCAGGCCGTCAGACGTGACGGGCGGCGACGCGGAGCTGGGCCCGAGTGACGCGAATGCCCTTCTGGTCGGAACAGGTCACGTCGTAGCCGGTGGTTTCGTCGCTGAACCAATCCCTGAGGGCCTGGGACGCAGTGACGGGAGTGCCAGAGCGCAGCACCTTCCCGGAAATCGAGGTGGTCAGGGTGTACATGCGCAGCCTCCATGCTTGCTGCTTTGCACATAAGTACTGCAGGGCCCCGATCACAGGTGCAGCTTCCTGCTTTTCATCGAACGGGATCGTTGCCGGCGTGAGGGGTCCGGGTGACTATGGCGACGAGCTTCGATCCGCATCTTCCACACGCGAAACGGCTCGCCGCAGCTTTGATGGGTGCGAGCCCGCTTGTCAAAATTAGGACGACCATACCGTTCTTGACGCCTTCCAAGGGGCCGGCAGCCGGATCTCAGCACGCAGCGATGAAGGAGAAGAGCAGCAGGCTTCGATTCAGAACATGGCTTGCCCACTCTCCTTTTGCAGGCCGCCGCGAGCCGCGCGGGTCCTTCGCGCCAGCCCCGTAGTCATTCGGCTGACCGTGGATCTCTACCTGCGCGCGCCAATGATCCTGGGGAGCGTCTGCGATCCGATCCGTTAGAGCCGCGCAGCAGTGATCCACGGGTTCATGAGGCTGCTGAAAGGGCTCCGCCATGATGTTCAGGGCACAATCCAGCGCCAGCGCAGTAGCCCGCTCCGTGCCACCCACCGGCTGCCGCACCTGGACGAGGTCGTGGATCGGCACAGCTGTGATCCCAACCACCCACTCCATATCGGGAGGTTCGCATGCTTGTCCGCTCCGCAGGGTGGCTCGCGATATCATTAGGGCTGGCAACGCCGGCACAGGCCGAGAACTGCCGCCTCGCGCTCCTGTTGGCCTTGGACGTTTCAGCGTCGGTGTCGCCTGGGGACGATCTGTTGCAGCGGCAGGGCTTGGCTCGTGCGCTCCTCTCTCCGGCGGTATCCGAGGCGTTCCTCGCGGGCGATCCTGTCGCGATCCAAATCTTTGAATGGGCCGGGGCGTCTTACCAGCGACAACTGCTCCCGGATTGGCAGATGATCCGGACCAGGGAGGATCTTGCGCGCGTGGCCAAGGCGGTCGAGGTCCCTCTTCCGCCGACGCTCGACCGGTCGCGGCGCAGGACTGCGCTGGGCAAAGCCCTGGCCGTCGCCCACGGGATCTTCAAC
>JALYFY010000698.1 GCA_030777385.1 Pseudomonadota bacterium
AGGCGATCTCGCGGATGGAGATGGAGAGCTCCTCGGTGGCGGCTGCCACCGTCTGCACGTTGGCGGAGGTCTGCTGGGCGGCGGACGCCACGGTGACCGACTGCTGGGTGGTCTGGCGGGCCACGGCGGTCATGGTCTGCGCCGTGGCCTCCTTCGTGGTGGCCGCCGAGGACAGCCCCTGGGTGAGGGACGACACGTTCTGCTCGAAGCGCTTCGTCAGCTGATCCAGCATCTCGGCACGGCGCGTGCGGGCATCCGCCTCGCGCGCTGCAGCCTCATCGGCCTCCTTCTTCGCGAGCAGCGCGTCCTTGAACACCTGCACGGCGCGGGCCATGGTGCCCACCTCGTCGCCGCGCTCCTGACCGGGGACGGCAACCGAGAGATCATCCTGCGACAAACGGGCCATGGCGCCGCTCAAGCCCAGGATGGGCGTGGAGACGGCACGGCCGATTGCCCAGGCCAGGGCTGCAACGGTGGTGAGCGCAAGGCCGATGGCCGCCCACATCATGCGGGTGGCCGATGCGGTCGCATCCTGCATGCCCGTCTTGGCGCGGGCGTATTGCTCCGAGGCGGTGGAGAGGACGGCCGCGATGGCCGGGTCGACCTTGGCGTAGATGTTCGAGATCGCCTTCGTCTCATGAACGAGCACGCCCGATGCGGCGATGTATTCGGCAAAGTCGCTCTGATAGACGCTCATGAGACGCTTGATATCGTTCAGTGCCGACGGGGCGATGAGCGAGGCGGACAATGCGGACATGAACTCCGCCGCCCGCTTCTTCATGTCCTCGCCATATTTGGGGTCGAGGCGCAGCATGAAGTCCTTTTCGTGCCGGCGCATCATGATCATCAGGTCGGTCATGCGCAGGTCGTTGACCTCGGCGAGCTTCGCCTCGAGGGCCTGCACGGAGGTGTTCAACGCACCCTGCAATCCGGTGCTTTCCGTTGCGCCGATCTTCCGCTGCGCGGAGACGAGGTTGGTGAAGCTGCCGCGATACGCCGCAAAGCCGTCGCGCAGGATGGTAACCTGACCGGACAGGTCCGCAAGCTCCGGAAGACGGGTGACGGTGTCGTTGAACCCAGCCAGGTCCTTCTCGAAGACCTGCGTGAGTTCGGCGTGCCGCTGCACATACTTCTCGTCGCGGCGCAGCAGATAGTCCTTCTCCGCCCGGCGCATCTCGAGCAGCTCGATATTCGCCCTGCTGGCGAAATGCTGGAGCTGTTCGGCAACCGTCTGCGAGCTTTCATAGTGAGACAGGGTGCTCTGTGAGGTGAAGTAGATCGCGCCGACCGCAAGCATGCCGGCCGAAGCGGCTATGCCGATAAGTCCGATCTGAAGCTTTAAACCTATTCTCGTCAGCAAAGACCCCATCGTTCCCCCCATTGCCTGCCCTGCGGTCTGTGCCGGTATGGCAGTTCGTATGCCGTCATGATCGGAGGAGCGCGGGACCGCGCCCCTCAGCCGGCAAAATATGCAACAGGAAAGCTAACGCAGCGTAAAGTTGCCCGCGGGGATGGAGGATCTCTTAGATCTTCTTGAGGTTTGTGCTTGAATACCTGCTCCACGACTTCAGGAGGGGAGGGACGGCCCATCAGCTCCGCCGCAGGAACTCCAGCCCGGGCGGAAGCTCGCCGGCCCCGCGGGCCGGGCGCATGGCCTTGAGCGGGGAGGGCGGCCTTTGCGGCGTCTCCTCGACGATCCAGGCAGGCTTGCCGTCAGGGGTTTCGAGCGCGCAGCCGGATTCGCAATGCAGCATCGCGTCCTGCAGCCATTGGGCCTGCTGGGTGGCGGGGAACTGCGAGAGATAGCGCCGATCCTTGTCGGAGAACACGACCTCCAGGTTGCCGCCGCTGCTGCTGACCTCGATCATGATGCCGTCGAGCAGCCGTTCCTCGATGAGGTATCCGTCCATTCGGGCAACTGGTACGGTGCCCCGTGCTGTGACCAACCTCTTCATGCTGCAACCTCTCTGAACAAGCCGATGATCCATCTCGCCGGATATCCCGAAACGAAGGGCAGGGATCGGGTGCCTCTCCCAAGCGCATCGTGCGGAAAAGTGGACCCGGTTTTCCGCAAAAACGATGCGCCGTCATAAAGCATAAGCATCGGATCAACCCCAAAAGTGGAGCCCACTTTTGGGTCCGATGCTCTAGGTCAGGCCAGTGTAGGCAGCATTTGCAGCGGCGCGGTACGGGCATTTTAAAACATGGTTAACCATGCTGGCATAAAGCAGGACTTAGACCATGCAAGGCTAAGGATCCTGCGTTAGGTTAACGGCGTTCCCAACATACGCCAGCCCTACGCCCGACATTGCGCGAGCCCGTTTCATTATGCTTCGAGCCATTCTGTTCCTGACCCTTGTTGCCGTCTTCGTTTATGCCTATGGGCACGTGCTCTTCAGCCGGGCGACGCTCTTGAGCAAGCTGAAACGCATCCCGGTCCAGACCGCCGTTTTCGCCATTCTGGCGCTTGCAACGGTCAATGGGTTTCGCGGCGATGCGGACGTGTCCGAGCCTCAATCCTCCACGATCAAGCCGGTCCCTGAGGTCGAGGCGACGGCGGCCATCGCGCAGCCTGTTGCGGTGGTGCCCCTGCAGCCGAAGGATGCCGCAGCAGCCTGTGTGGATCATGCGTTGACGGAAGCCCGCGCGACAGACGACATCGTCGCTCAAACGTGGCTGTCGTCCGTCGAGGGCTTCCTGGAAACGGCGCCCGGGGAAGTGACCGTTCAATTTGCCGTAGGCCCGCGAGCAGGCCCCGCGAAGGGCCCGCTGTGCCGGTCCGAGGCCCGCCTCACATGTGCCGTGACCGGCCGGGATGTGAAGCCCATCACGCCCGTTCACATGACGGGCGCGCCCATCGCCTGCTGAGCAGCCGCTGAATACGCCTATGCGGCGAGCCGAGCGCGATAGCCGCCGGCGTCGCCGCCAAACCTTCCCTCGACATACTCCATCATCACCGTGCCCTGCATGTCGCTGCGGCGATTGACGATGCTTCAGGGAAGGGCTGCTCGACCCTCCTGAGGATGTGGGTGGATCCCCTTCCCGGTCCTGCGGACCGCCGGGGATGACAGGGTGGGGTAAACCTCAATGTCATTCCCGGAGGGACGCGTCGGCGGAGGGGAAGGGAATCCATATCGCTGAGCCTGAACGTGGATCCCTTCCTCGCTGCGCTTGGCCTGAGGATCGCACGGGGAGCAGGTCTGGAGCATCGTGCTTCGAAAGCTGATCCGGCGTTGGGTCCGATGCTCCAGAAGTGCTGCCGAGGCGCATGCACCGCATCCCGTCACATGCGTTATGCCGAGATGGCCTGGATGCAGAATTACGCGATGGCCCGTCTGGGGAAGGGTTCGTCCCGGCTGTTCGGCTGCGGCATCTGGGCGTCCGCAATGAAAGCCGCAATAGCTTCGCGCGGCATGGGCTTGGCAATCAGGTACCCTTGCGCCTGGGAGGCGCCGGCCTGGCGCAGGGCGTTGAGCTGCTCTTGCGTTTCCACCCCCTCGGCCGTCGTGCTCATCTGCAGATCGTTGGCAAGGCCGATCGTCGCCTTGATGATCGCGCGGCTGTCCGCCGAATCCATCATGCCGCGCACGAAGGACTGATCGATCTTGATCTTGTCGAACGGGAAGCTCCTGAGGTAGCTCATCGACGCATAGCCGGTGCCGAAATCGTCGAGGGAGATCGAGACGCCCAGGGCCTTGAGGCGTTTGAGCGTCGTGGTGGCGTCCTCGGTGAGCTTGACGGATTCCGTGATCTCCAGGACCAGGCGGTTGGCCGGCATGCCGGAGACCTCGAGCGCCTTCTTGACGCTGGCGAAAACATCCCGGCGCTTGAACTGCACCGGCGAGAGGTTGACCGCAACCTTCATGGGCATGGCCCAGGTCATGGCCGTGGAGCAGGCTTCCTCAAGGATCCAGTCGCCGATCGGGGCGATGAGGCCCGACTCCTCGGCGGTGGGGATGAACTGCAGGGGCGAGATCATCCCGTTGGTCGGGTGCTTCCACCGCACCAGGGCCTCGCAGCCCCACATCCGGTTCGTCGCGAGATCGAGGATCGGCTGGTAGAACAGCTGGAACTGCCTGTTGTCATGGGCGCTCTTGAGGGCTCCCTCGAGGGCGCGGCGTTCGGCGCGGGAGTCCTTGATGCTCGGGTCGAAGAGCCGGAAGGTGCTGTCCGGGTCGGACTTTGCCGCATGAAGCGCGATGTCGGCCGCCCGCATGATCTCGGCCGAGGTCTTGCCGTCGGTGGACGCGATCGCAACGCCGGCGGACAGTCCCACGTCGATCTCCGTGCCGGCGGCCGTGCAAGGAGTCTTCATGGCGGCCTGCACGGCCGTGATCAGGTCCATGACCTGTTGCCGGCCCCGGGTGGGCCGCTGGATGATGGCGAACTCGTCGCCGCCGATGCGGGCGAGGAAATCGCCCCGCTTGAGGCGTTCGCGCAGGCGCCGCGCCACGGTCTGGATGATCTCGTCACCGACGGCGTGCCCGTGATTGTCGTTGATGTCCTTGAACCGGTCGAGATCGAGCAGGTGCAGCGCGAAGTCCGTGCCGGATTTTTGGGAGGCCAGGTATGTGCGCTTCAGCTCCTGGGCGAAGAACAGCCTGTTGGGCAGCCGTGTCAGCATATCGTGCCGCGACAGGTAGCTCTCGCTGGCGGCGCTGAGGATGCCGGTTCTCACAGGCCTCAGGCCCAGCAGGCTCGCCGCGTCGATGGCGATCCCCATGAGAGTGGCGACAAACCCGATCACGCGCGCCTCGAAGCGCTGCCCGGCCATGAGCTCCGTCACGGTTCTGCTGACGGCGATGCCGCCCGGATAGTTGGCGAGAGGATGAAGGGCGACGAGGCGCTCCTTTCGGTCGATCCAGCTGATGTCGCGAATGAGCGTCGGGCTGTTCTTGACGATCATGCGCTGCAGGGGGGTGTTGGGCTTCCAGATCTTGCGCCCGACAGCTCTCTCCGGGTTGGGCGCATGAGCAAGGATGACGCCGTCGCGCCGGTAGAGCGTGATCGCGTGCGACGGCTTCTTGAGGTGTTCCTTGTAGAGCGCCTCGAGGTGGCCGAGATCCACCGTGGACACGATGACGCCGAGGAAGTTTCCGTCCTGGTCCTTGATCTTGCGGGCGAGCGGGAGAACCTTCTTGCCGGTCGTCCGGATGCGCATCGGCTCGCCCAGATACAGGGCGAGCGACGGATCCGTCGCGAGGGCCGCGAACCAGGAGGCGTCCGTCAGATGAATCGGATCGGAGATCGGTCGCGGATTCGACGTGCCGACGAGCCGCCCGCGGGCGTTGACGAGATCGATGCGCACGATCTGGGGCAGGGCGCAGGACGCCCCGGCCAGAACCGCCTTCGTCGCCTGCGATCTGGCGAACCCGTCGAACTCGCCTGCCGTGAGGCTCGCCTGCGGAATGCGGCCGACCACGTCGCCCAGAACGGTCTCGATGGATCGGAGAATGCCCTCCGTCCGCTCCTGAAGCGTCAGGGCCAGGTTCGCCAGATCGCCCTCGGCCCGCGCAAGGTCGTCCGTGTGCCCGCGCACGAGCAGGAGCACCCCGCCGATGAGGGCAGTGGCTGCAACAAGGATGCACAGGACGATGATCACAGAGGCTGGCACAACGGGTTTCGATTCGGCCCATGGAACGACGATCCCCGTCACCATCGGGCGCAGATGTCGTTATTCGGTTAACTTCCGCAGGAATTCAGTCCGCATGGGGCAAAAAAGGCGGTGTGCCTGCCATTTTCACGGGCCCTTTTCACGGAATCGTTCAATTCCATGAGGCTGCATGGGAAACCGGAAGCCCCTATCGTGCTGTTGCGAGGCGCTGGCTGATCCAATCCTGAGCCATGTCGAGGTTGGAGAAGGTCGGGTGGCTTCCGCCGTCCAGGCGGCCGAAGCCTGCCTCCAGGTACCACTGCCCCGGAGCGACTTCGTTTTCGTCCGAGAGGCGAACCAGCACCGCCACCAGCCGCTGCTCCTCGTCGAGGACCATCATGCCCTCTTCATCGAAGTCGGTTGCAACCCGAATGGAATGAAGCGTGAGGGTCATGCGGCGGCCTGCTCGTCCTCCAGGTGAAGGTATGTGGAATCGAATTCGCCTACCTGCTTCAACTTCTCCCAATCGGGAACGAAGAGCCGCTCGCCTTTCAGCTCGATCAATCCGTCAGTTCGCATCTGCTGAAGAATGCGGTTGACGTGAACCGTGGTGAAGCCGAGAGCATCGGCGAATTCAGCTTGGGTAATCGGCAGATCGCAGACGTGGTCCTCCACAAGGCCCACGGCTCGCAGGCGTACCAGCACCTCGCACAGCACATGCGCCATGCGGGTGGAGCCTTCGCGCTGCCCGACATTCATCACCCATTCCCGGAAGATGGACGCATCGATCAGCGTCTCGCGCCAGAAAGCGGCTGTGATGCGCG
>JALYFY010000699.1 GCA_030777385.1 Pseudomonadota bacterium
AGGAGATCGGCTCGCATGCCGACGGGGCCCGTCGACAGTTCCACGTCGAGTGCAAGGGCATCGGGCCTGCGAAGGACCCAGAACAAACGGACGCCACCATCGGTGCGGGCGAGCCTCAGGGATGCAAGCGGCGAAACGGTCCCAGTGTCCGCGACCAGCCTCGGCGACGAGAATCGGGCAACCTGCGACACATCCCACGTGATTAGGATCACGTCGCGACCGAGGCTTGAAACCTTCGGCGGAACAACCTGATCTTTCAGCGATGCTATTGCGACAATCTCAGACATGCTCTCATATGGGGCTAAGGATGAAGGTTGGATGCCGCGGAGGTGGCCGCGGCATCCGTTGTCGGCTTGCCGTCTGCTTAGTTGACGGAGAAGTAGTCGGTCGGGTTGCTGGTCACGTCGTCGGTGTTGACGTTCACGAGGGTGATGCTGTCGCCGTTGCCAAGATCGACGATCGTGTTCTCGCCAACCTGCTGAACGCGGCCTGCAAGGTCATCGACCGTCGCGATGTCCGTGCCATTGATGCCCTTCGAGATCTGCAGGATGTCCTGACCGGCCTTGAAGTCGAGAACGACGTCATTGCCGCCGCCGCCGGTGAACACGAAGGTGTCTCCGTCGCTTCCGCCGTGGAGGATGTCGTCGCCGGCACCACCCTGCAGGATGTCCTCTCCGGAACCGCCACGCAGGATGTCGTTGCCGAGGCCGCCCTGCATGATGTCATCGCCGGAATTGCCTTCGATGATGTCGTTGCCTTCGCCGCCGAGCTGGATGTCGTTGCCGTTCCCGCCGCGCACGTAGTCATCGCCGGCATCGCCCACCTGGATGTCATCGCTGTTGCCGCCGAACAGGATGTCGTTCCCGTCGTCGCCCTGCTGGACGTCGGCACCGACGCCGCCGAACAGCACATCGCGTCCTGCGCCGCCGGACATCCAGTCGTCGCCGGATCCGCCGAACAGATTGTCGTTGCCGTCATCACCGGAGAGGGCGTCGCTGTCGCCACCACCGAAGATCAGGTCATCACCGCCATTCCCAAACACCACGTCCGACCCGGACGTGCCGTTCAGGGCATCGTTGAAAGCACCGCCTCCAATTGTTGCCATGTCTCGTATCCTTGTTCTCCGGACCAGGCGCGCGACCGCACCCCCGGCCCTGGCTTCGAGCTGAGTTGAAGCGCTGATTGCGCATAGGAAAATTCGGCGAGGAGCTAAGCTGTCTTTGTGCAGCGCCGAACAAGCTTAGTGATAAATGCAGATTCGAGTGTTGTAAATATTTGCAGCGCACAAAAGTAATATTCGCTGCGAATATTTTTTGAATCAGCAAGAGATTACGACATTTATGTGTATTTTACTTATTAAGTATTCTTATATTACTTCGATTATTAAACCATTTAACCAAGTATATCCATCCAAATTCGATATGGTTTAAAGCCATTCCGGCTCGTCCGCTCCGCCAGTCCGCACAAGTCGCCCAGCTGAACAAGCCTTGGCTATTCCTCTCTGAACGCACGATTGAAGCTCTCGGTGATCGGATCGAACAGGTAGTCGATCGCCCGGCGCGGTTTGTTGATGATGAGGATCTCTGCCGGCATTCCGGGATACAGGCTGGTCGTCGGATTCGCCTTGAGGCTTTCCGGCTGAATCTCCGCCCGGGCGACGAAGAATGCAGTGTTGGATCGCTCGTCGATCTGCTGATCCGCCGAGAGATAGGTCAGCTTTCCGGCCAGGGGTGGAGTGCTGCGGTTATTGTAGGCCGTGAGCCGGATCTGGACGGGAGCCCCGACGTGAACGGAATCGATATCCCGCAATCCGACTTTCGCCTCCACAATCAGCGGCTCGTTTTCCGGCACGATGTCGAGGATCGGCTGCCCGGCCGTGATCACGCTCCCGGGCGTGTGGAACCGGATGTTCGTGACGACGCCGCTCTCAGGCGAAACGATATCGATCCGGCGCAGAACGTCGGTGGCCGCGTTCATGCGTTCGGTCGTGTCAGCAAGGTCGAGCTGAGCGGTCTGGATGTCGGCCGCGACCTGCTGCTGGAAGTCGTTTCCAAGCGACAGGATCTCGAGTTCCGCCGCAGCCCTGGCCTGCTCGGCCTTGGCCTTGCGGGAAGCGAGCTCGCCGGCCTGCCCTATCAGCTGGCTCTCACGCGTCTGCATCTCGGTGAGACGCGGGCGCGGGGCATAGCCCTTCTCAACGAGGCTCGCGACCGCCTTGAGTTCACGGTCGAGCAGTTCGGATTGTCGGATGTTCGCGTCCGTTTGCGCCTTCACGGCTTCCAGCTCCGCAATCTGCTGCTCGATCGTCTTGCGCTGGATGTCGACCTTGCGGTCGAACATTTCGCGCCTCGCGAAAAAGAATCTTCGCTCGGCGCTGATGATGTCCGCGGCCGTCAGGCCGCCGGATGTCAGGAGATCGGGCGCGAATGTCAGATCGCTCAGTCCGGCCTGTTCGGCCCGGAGGCGCACAAGGCGGGCCTCAAGGCCCACGCGCCTCGAGCGAAGCTGCTCAAGCTCCGCCTTGGCCCGGGTATCGTCGAGGCGCAGGAGGGGCTGCCCCGCCTTCACGACCGCCCCCTCATGGGCAAGCAGCGCCTTCAGAATTCCGCCCTCCAGATGGCTGATGGTCTTGCGCTTTGAGTCGACGACGACAGTCGCCGATGCGACAGCCGCACTGTCGAGATGGGCAGAAAATCCCCAGGTGGTGAGTCCCCCCAGGCCCAGAAAGATTGTCGCAACACCCGCGATCACCGGACCGCGGTAGGACGGCCCTCGCGGCTCCTCATCGCGAAACCGCTCCGTCCAGGACTTCACGTCCACGGGGACATAGGGGACTGCGGCAGCCGGAGGAGCTTTGATGATATCGACGGCCTTTGTCATGCGTTCCCCCTCAAAGCCGGAGTGGCCACGGCTTTCTCGCCGGGCGTGATCATGCCTGCGATGGCATTGCGCGGACCGAACTGGCTGATCCTGCCTTCCTGAAGAACCATGATCTTGTCGGCGGCCTGCATGATCGATGGACGGTGGGCGATTAGGACGATGATGGCACCATCGGCACGCAAGGCCTCAATGGCGCGGATGAGAGCCCGCTCTCCATCCGTGTCGAGGTTGGCGTTGGGCTCGTCAAGCACGACCAGACGCGGCTTGCCGTAGAGGGCTCGCGCCAATCCGATCCGCTGCCGCTGGCCGCCGGACAAGGCATGGCCACCATCGCCCAAATGAGTGTCGTAGCCCAGGGGAAGGCGCCCGATCATCTCATGAACATCCGCCAGGCGCGCCGCTTCGAGCACCAGACGCGGATCCGACTCCCGCATGCGGGCGATGTTGTCGCGGATTGTCCCGTCGAGAAGGGACACGCTCTGGGGAAGGTACCCAACCATGTCGCCGAATGACTCCCGCTCCCAAAGGTAGACGTTGTTGCCATCCAGATAGATGCCGCCCGTGGTTGGCTTCGTGACCCCGATGAGAAGACGCGCAAGCGTCGATTTTCCGGCCGCCGAGGGCCCGACGATGCCGAGCACCTCACCTGGAGACAGGCTGAACGAGAGCCCCTTCAGCACTGGAACATCCGATCCGGGTGGAGCATAAACGAGCCGATCGACCGTCAGATCGCCCTGCGTGCGGGGTGTCGGCTTTGTCTCGCGCTTCGGCGCTTGGTTCTCCAGGAGATCCTGAACATTCTTCCACGCCGCAAGGGCAAGGACCCATTGCCGCCAGCCATCGACCATCGAGTCGAAGGGGAGGAGCATGCGTCCCATGATGATGCTGGATGCCACCATGGACCCGGCGCTGGCCTCCTGATTGATGACAAGGACCGCGCCGACCGAGAGTACGGCTACCTGCATCAGATACCGGCAGGTGCGGGTGACAGATGCGAGAGCGCGGCTTCTGCGGGTGGTGACGTCCAGGAGATCCTGCGTGTGAAGCTGGTTACGGCGCCAGCGGCCGGCGAGAGCCGGCAGCATGCCCATGGCTTCGATCGCCTCCGCATGACGCAGCGAGCCGCTGATCTCGCCGATGTTCCTGACCGCCGACTCGTTGGCACGCTTCGTCGCCCTGCGGGTGAGAAAATCAGACAACAGGCTGAAGGACACAATAATGATCGCCGAGATCAACGCCACCAGCCCATAGAGCCAGTGGAGGGCGAACAGGACGCCCAAGAAAATCGGAGCCCAGAATGCCTCCAAGGGTACACTGATGGCGTTTCCGACCACAAACGAGCGGATGTCGTTCAGATCCCGGATGGCTTGGCCGGATTGGGAAACGCCTTGAGTCACAGAGGCTGAAATGGCCGCCTGCAGAACGGGAAGATTCAGCTTCCGCACCAGCTTGCTGGCCATGACCTGGTAGGTCAGCGCCCGCACGTAGTCGAGGATGCAGTAGATCGTGAGCGCCATCGCGGCCACGACGATCAGCATGATGAGGGTATCGGTGCTCTGGCTGTTCACGACGCGGTCATGAACCTGGAGCATGAACAAGGGAACCGTGAGTTGGAGCACGTTGATGACAGCGCTGAGAATGGCGGCATACATCAGCCCGGAAGCAAATGCCTTGCGCCCCTGATATATGAGGTCCTTGGCTTCTGAGCTGGCTGGTTTTGACATGCAGAACTGACTCCAAAAGAGGCAAATTCCGGGCAATTCTCAATTTTGCCCAAAAGTTATTCGAAACGTTTTATGCGCCAACGATGGTAAAT
>JALYFY010000700.1 GCA_030777385.1 Pseudomonadota bacterium
GCCGGCGGCTCCCCGCAAGCGCAAGGTGTCCGCGGCCCTCAAGGCCTATGCCATGCTGGCGACCAGCGCCGCCAAGGGCGCCGTGCGGCAGATCTGATCCTGCCATTTCAGCTTGAAGCCAAGAACAACGCCCGGCAGATGACACTGCCGGGCGGTGTTTTCGATATATACCGCTGCCTCATCCGTGTTCGCTCATGGAACGCCCTGCGGCTTGCCCCCATCTATACTTGCCCCGCCAGGGACATGGCGCCCGCGAACAAGCCTCGAACCGCCAGGATCAAGGGCCGTAGAGGAAAGATATTCCTTCCTTACGAAAGCTTCCCTCTCCAAATGTAGAGTACCCGCAGCCAAGGTTCTTCCTAATTGGCAACGATATCCTGTTCTAAACAGGGAGGAAGAACCGATGCGCCATCACACATCATACAAGCTGGTTGAACCGGCCGCGTCCATCAAGGCATCCGGCCAGTTTCGCCCGATGCAAGCTCTCTCGCTTCATTTCCTGTCCACCTCGGGCCTTTTGGCCCTGTCCCTTGCCGCAATCGCCGCTCCTCTCGACACCGCCTATGCGGAGTGCACATCGAGCGTCTCCGGGGGGCGGACGAATGTTGTCTGCTCGGGAACGACGACCACGCCCTACTGGGCAGCCGAGAATACCCCGTCTTCTGTCGAGGTGCAGGCCGGCACCACGATGCAGACCAGCGGTGCTGCCATCCGCGTGGAAGGCAACAGCACTGTCGTCATTTCCAATGGCGCCACCGTCACAGTGACGGGCGGCAATGCGGATGGGGCTTACAACGCGCTCTATGCCGAGGACAGCAACAGCACGATCACCAACAACGGCACGGTGTCGACCACGCAGAACTCCGTCGACGGGCTGGAGGCGACGGGCCATGGCAATACGCTCGCGAACACAGGCAATGTGCTGACGCAAGGCGCTTCGTCGGAGGCTTTGATCGCACGCGGCAACAACAACATTCTTCGCAACGGCGGCACCATCGAAACCTCGGGCTCCTCCGCCCGGGGCATGATCGCAGAGGGCCACAACAGCACCTTCGTCAACACGGGCGTGATCCGCACCACAGGCGCCGGCGGCGAAGGCATCCGGGCGGACGGCGGCGGCACGGCTCATGCGGAGAACGCCACGATCGCCAACAGCGGCACCATCAGCACGAGCGGGTATACCGCGGACGGCATCCGGCTGATCGGCAACGGCAGCACGATCACGAACGAGGGCACCATCACGGCCTCCGGGCTCGAGGGGCGCGGCATCAAGGTGGAGGGCGGTGGCAACCGGATGGAGAACCGGGGCACGGTCCAGGGCACCGGGAGCGATGGCGAAGGGCTCTACGTCATCAGCAATGCCGGCCAGACCAACCGCCTGATCAACTGGAACGAGGGCCGGATCATCAGCCATGACGAGGTGGCGATCCGCGGGCGCTCCGGCGCTGAGGAGATCGAGAATTTCGGTCTGATCCGCACGGACGCGGCCGGAGAAGCCGCCGTCGATCTCGGCGCCGGCAACGACTCCTTCCTGATCGGCGCAAGCTCGGTCATCCAGGGTCATGTGCAGGCCGGCGCCGGCACCGATACGTTCAAGCTAGGGGGCGCGACGAACGCCGCCTTCGACATGCGCCGGATCGGCGCGACGGCGCAGTACCGCGAGTTCGAACGGTTCGAGAAGGTGGGCACATCCACCTGGACGGCGGAGAACGACAACGACGGCAGCATGCCCTGGGCGGTGCGCGAGGGCACGCTCCTGGTCACGGGCAGCATGGGCGGATCTGCCATGACCGTGCATGGGGGCGCGACGCTCGGCGGCACAGGCACCGTCGGCAGCATCGATGCGCTGTCGGGCAGCATCCTCTCCCCCGGCATCGACGGAGCCGGTGGCCGCGGGGATGTGGGCGACATCCGCACCCTCAACGTCAGGGGCGACGTGAACATCGCAGCCGGCACCACCTACCGGGTCGATCTCGACAACAATTTCCAGAGCGACCGCATCGTCGCCGACGGCAGGGCCACGATCCAGGGCGGCACGGTGGAGGTTCATGCGGAGCAGGCCACCTACTCGCCCGGCCGCTGGACGATCCTGACGGCCCGGCAAGGGGTGACGGGGCAGTTCAGCAGGGTGGACGACCTGATCTTCTTCCAGCCGATCCTGACCAAGGATGCCAACAACGTTTATCTCGAGCTGCTCCCCGTGTTCCCGGGAACAGATCCCGATCCGAACCCCGATCCGGCCCCGGGCGAGAACCCGGAACCCGACCGGCCGCTTCAGCCCGAGGTCACGCCGCCTGTCACGATCCTGCACCACGAGAACCTGTTTCGCGCCGCCATCCTGTGCCGCCTGCGCTGCTCGGCCTCGGACGCCCTGGGTGCCGTGCCGTCCTTCGTGGCCATGGATTCCGTTCCTGTTCAGTACACGGCGGATGCGCCGGCGCGCCGGGCGCCAGTTCTGGTCGCTGCGGCTCCGGTCCCGCCCGGAACCGGCTGGGGCGTCTGGGGCAAGGCCCTTGGATCCATCGGCCGCACGGATGCGACGGCCACCTCCGCCGCCATGGAGCGGACCACCGGCGGCATCGTGGTGGGCGTGGACGGCGGCCTCGGCACGCCCTATCGCCTGGGCATCGCGGCAGGCTACCTGTCCACCGCGTTCGACATCGACGCCGCAGCCGCCTCCGGCTCCGTGGACAGCTTTCACATCGGCGCTTACGGATCGGCCGCCTTCGGGGCCTTGGCCCTGCGCGGCGGCGTGGCCTATGCGCACCACGAGATCGACCTCTCCCGCGGGTTCGTGGCTGGCCGCTTCCGGGGCGGGGAATCCAGCACGTCCGCGGACTCCGTGCAGGTCTTCGGCGAGATCGGCTACACGTTCCGGCTTGCGGAACGGGTGACCCTCGAGCCCTTCGTGGGGCTGGCCCATGTGCATGTGGCAGGCCACGACGTGGTGGAGAACGCCTCTCCCTTCCACGCGCGGGGCGAGGTCGCCTCCTTCGACACCACCTACTCCACGCTGGGCGCACGGCTCGTCGCCACGATGCCGACCGCGTCCGGGGCCGTGACCTTCAAGGGCATGCTCGGCTGGCGGCATGCCTTCGGCGACGTGGCGCCGGAGGCGCGCTTCACCGTGGACAATTTCCCGACGCCCTTCCTGGTGGTCGGCGCGCCCATCGACCGCGACAGCCTCGTGGTGGAGGCCGGCGTCAACTGGCAGGTGAGCGAGAAGGTCGCTGTGGGCCTCATGTATGACGGCGCCATCGGACGACGCGATCAGGAACATACCCTGCGTGGCAGCTTGAGCGTGCGGTTCTGACCAAAGAGACCGTGGCGGCGGTGGGGCCTCCCTGCCGCTGCCAAAGGTCTCAGGCAAGGTTTCGTGCCTTGACGAAACACTGTCCGGTGGAGTCCAGTCGGAAGGAGCCAAATCAGCCGCAGGATAACGATGAGCCGCTTCGCAGTGACCGCCAGCTTCCTCCTTCTTGCAGGGCCGGGTCTCGCGCAAGGCTCGCCGGAGGAGAAGCCCCTTCAGCTGACCGTTCGCCCCTCGGGCTATGAGGCCGAGCCCAACGAGGCGCTGGAGCGGCAGCAGAAGCTCCTCAGGCGGCTGGAGCAGAGCAACCACATGATGCGCTCGATCTGCGTGAATTGCGGCGACCAATGGAAGCACCAGATCTATGCGCCCTTCAACCCGCTCGCTTCCCTGGGTCGCTCAGCGCCGCCCGCGGAATCGACTGAGGATTGAACTTGATTGCCGGAATTGCTGCTATCACCCCGCATTCGAGCGCAGCAGACCTTTGGCCGCGACCCGGTTCTATTGAGAAGCTATTCCCGACCCTGTATACATGAAGGGGTGCGAGGACGACCTCGCTCTTTCATGACATCCGGTGGGGACGGCCCTGCCAATGACGGAGGTCCTGTCATGGCATGGACTTGGCTTGGGCTCGCGGGCCTGTTCGAGATCGGCTGGGCGATCGGCCTGAAATACACTGACGGCTTCACCCGCCTCGTTCCCTCGGTGCTGACGGCTTTCAGCATGGTGGTGAGCGTTCTGCTCCTGGGCCTTGCGCTCAAGACGCTTCCCGTCGGAACCGGCTATGCGGTGTGGACCGGCATCGGCACCGTCGGAACGGCGCTCTTGGGCATCTATCTTTTCGGCGAGCCCGCAACCGTGATGCGCCTGGTGTGCATCGGGCTGATCGTGTCCGGGATCCTCGGGCTGAAGTTAGCCTCAGGCTAGCTTGGGCTGATATGGCTGGGGGCATCATGTCTGCACTTGCTCGCATCAGGCCGAAATCTTCGGCGCGAGGCCTCAGGGCCTTCGTGCTCGTGGTGTGCTTTGTCATCCTGGGCCTGGAAGCGTGGCGCGACTGGCATGAGCGCGGGCATGAAGTCGCAAGAATCAGTTCCGAGACATTGAACCTCGCCAAATCCCTGACCCAGCATGCGCAGGATACCTTCGAGCTGGCGGATGCCCTGCTCGTGGGCGTGGTGGACCGGGTCGAAACAGGCGGCGTCCTGCCCAATGCCGTCGCAAGGTTGGATACCTTCCTGGTGGAACGGGTTCAGTCCCTGCAGCGCATCAAATCCCTGACGATCTATGGACCCGACGGTCTTCTTCTCAGCAGCTCCCTGCCCGGCCACCGCGGCCGAGTGAATGTGCGGGATCTTGCCTTCTTCCAGCACCACGGCGCATCGACCAGCGGCGACTGGTTTGTCGGGCCCCTGATCCGCGATCCGCTCGGGAGCGATTGGGTTTTGACCCTCTCGCGACGGTTCAACAAGCCCGATGGAAGCTTCGGCGGCATCGTGCAGGCCAGCGTTCCGCCCCGCTACTTCGGCAACTTCTTCGGCCGCTTCGACGTGGGATCGCAGGGGTCCATCACCCTGCTGCATGTGAACGGCACGATCCTGTCGCGCTATCCCTATATCGAGCGCGCGATCGGATCCAATTTCGGGAGTGATCCTCGTTTCAAGGGCGCGCTCGGTTCAGGCACCTACGAATACGAGTCTCCCATCGATGGGCTGACGCGGATCGGCGGGTATCAGCGCAATCATGTCTTCCCCATCGGCGTGCTTTCGGCGGTCGGGCGCGACGAGGCGCTGGCGCGGTGGAATGAGGAGTTCGTCTTTCGCGGCGTCATCATCAGCCTGCTCGTGGTCACCATCGGGTCGCTTGGCTGGAGCCTTGCAGGGGCGCTGCGACGAAGGGAGGAGGCGGAGTCCGAGCTTGCCATCCTGGCCACCACCGACGGCCTGACGAGCCTCGCCAACCGCCGGATGTTCGACAGGCAGCTCGAGACGGAGTGGCTTCGGGCCGCGCGCGAGAAAAGCCCGGTTTCCCTGCTGCTGATCGACGTGGATCAGTTCAAGGCCTACAACGACATCTATGGACACCAGGCGGGCGATGAATGCCTGCAGACCATCGCCAAGACGATTGTTCGCGCGGCCCGCAGGCCCGGCGATCTGGTGGCGCGCTACGGCGGGGAGGAGATTGCCGTTCTGCTCCCCGGGCTCGATGATGCGGGCGCAACGACTGTGGCCGAGAACATCCGCGCCCAGGTTGAAGCCCTGGCCCTGCGGCACGAGGCCAACACCCCTTGCAGCATCCTGACGGTCAGCATCGGCAGCGCGAGCCGCGTACCAAGCCTGGACCGGTCCCGCATCGCCCCGAGAGACCTGATCGCGCTGGCCGATGCAGCCCTCTACCGGGCCAAGCAGGACGGCCGCAACCGCGTCTCGGTGGCTAAAGCTGCCTGACCCTGCAACTCCCCTCGTTGCTTGGAGCGATCCGCGTCAAATGACGAAAAAGTCCTTGTGGTCGACTCCGGCCTTGAGCTTGGCGAAAAGAACGGCCTTGCCTCTGTCGGAGCCATCCAGGTCGTAGAACAACAGCCCCTTCGCCTTGTCGTAAACGATGTAGTCGTTCTTATCCTTGGCCTTTGTGCCAACCGTGAAGAAGTCTTTGCTCAGCGCACCTGCTTTCTTCAGCTTCTTGAAGATCTTGTTCTCGAGCTGGATCGTATCGTCCTTCGGCTTGAAGTCAGTGATCGTATCGACGTTCCGGGTCTTGCTGAGAGCGCTCTTGAAGACGAAGATGTCCTTGCCCTTCCCGCCGGTCAGGCGGTCGTTGCCGTAACCGCCGTCGAGCTTGTCGCTGCCGGAGCCGCCGACGAAAGCATCGTTCCCGACAGTTCCTGCGATCCTCTCCCGATCGACATCGTCAACCTTGATGGTGAAGGACTTCTCGTAGGACAGCCCGTCCTGGTCCGTGGCTTTGATGCGGATGGCATGGGACTTGTTCTGCTCGTGATCGAGCAGCGTTCCCTGAGCGACCTTGAGCTGGCCGCCCTCGATCTTGAAGCGTCCGCCGGCGCTGTTCACCAGGGCATAGGTGAACGTACTGCCCGCCTCATCCGTGGCCGAGAGATCGCCGACCCAAGAATCGGCTGGTGACAGTTCCAGGACGCTGTCGCGGCTGAGCCCGATATCCGACGGTGCGGCCTTGGGTGACGGATCGATGGAGACCTCCGCGGTCGTCTCACGACCGCCCACATCGTCCAACCGGAATTGAACCTTGCGCAATGTGTCAGCGGTGCCGTCGGTCTTGGTATAGGTCAATGCGCGCATGAGCTTTTGGACGCGGTCATCCGTGGCATCCTTATCGAAAGAGAAGCTCAGGCTATATGACTGGCCAAACAGCGAACCTATTTCGACACCGTCGACATGGACTGCTCTGCCGAGGAGCCTCACGCCGTTTCCTTCATGAACCCCAAGCCGCTCGTTCGGATCGGACGCTCCGCCGATATGAACAAAGAGGGATTTGATGATCTTGCTATCCGCTGTGAGGACGGCATCCTGGCCCGCATCGAGGAAAACCGTCGTGCCGATGGGAGCCTTGATGGCGGCACCCCCGAACGACATGATTTGCGGAGCCCGGTGGGTCGTGGCGATGGTCTGGCCGTTCGCACCCTTGGCGACGATCGTATCGATCCCTTGCTGATGCAGGATCTGCCGCTCCGACGCCGTGAGGCTGCCGCTTGTCAGAGTTAAGGTGTCGTGATCGGTGCTGTATCCCACAATGAGCTTGGCAGTCGCGACGTTGTCGACAATGATCCCCGCCCTGTGATCGCCAAGGGCGATCACTTTGAACCCTTCGAAGGCGATGCCGGACAGATCGATTGCCACTCCCGTGATGGTCAGCGTATCGCCTGTTATGTTGCCGCCGCTCTCAATTCTCTGAATATCGCCCAGGTGAGCTCCGTCGATGGTGATGAAGTCGGTGGCAGCCGAGCCCCGGATCGTCTCGATATTGGCGATGCTGCCCATCCGGTGAAGCTCGAAAGGGCCTCCTCCCATCAGTTGGAAGACATCGTTGCCGGCGCCGCCGTCAAGTTCGTCGCCCCGGTCGATGTGTTCGGCATCCGCGGTGAAGGTGTCGTCACTCCCGGATCCCGAGATGTTGTCTGCGATGGCGACGGAGGCCGTGCCCTCCGCGCCGGTTTTGTCCCGCAGCAGGAGCGTGATATTGCCCTCGTCACCGAAGCCCTGGGTCGACGATGAGTTGGTGTAGGTGAGGGCCCGGATGAGTTCCTGCACCCGAGCCGGCGTGGCGTTATCGTTGAACTCGATGATGAGATGGGAGGCGTTCGATCGAGCCGCGACATGACCGATCTCAACCCCGACGACCGAGATGACGCCGTTGGTCAGGCTGACCTTTCCAGGCACTGAACGAACGCCGATGCTGCCATTGCTCTCGTCCCACCAGAAAAGGACTTCGAGCGTCGCAAGATCGTTGTCGCTGTCAGCCACGATGGCATCTGCATCCTGATCGATGCAGTAGGTTCCGTTTGGGGATCGATAGGTGAAACCATAATCCAGATTCTGGAAATGTGGGGTGGCCATCATCCCCTCCCAATCATTGTCTGCCACGGGAGCCGACCGGATCTGCATTTTCACCTATTCGCCGAGGAATGGATCGCAGCCTCTTAATACCTATTATAACGTGTACGAACCGGCAAACAAATTTTCCTATGATATCGGACCTTGAAGTAGATTGGCACTTATTGGATCCATCCGATGCTCCCTCCTGACGAGCGCATCGTTAGGCGCAGATCCAGTGAGCCGTGTCAGCGGCCCTCATGGCCTCGCCAGTGAGAACCTGTACGCTTTCCGCTGAAACCTCTGCTTTTTTGGGCTCCCTCAATGACAAGGGAACGCCTGCTGGGAGCAGTACAGCCG
>JALYFY010000701.1 GCA_030777385.1 Pseudomonadota bacterium
AGATGGTGAAGCGCCGGTCCAAGGGTGCCGCCGGCTCGATCCTGGTCACGTTGCTTGGCATGGTGGCGGAGATGGAGCTTAAGTTCATCTAGAGCATTTTCGGCTTAATCCGGATCATATCCGGCGGCGATGAAGTAGTTGACGCACTCCTGCGGGCTGAAGGTCTCGATGAGCTGACCGATCGTGCACCACAGGCCCTGGATGGTTCGCTCAGCCGCCTTGCGCAGGAGTGCTTTCAGCTTGGCGAAGGCATTCTCGATCGGGTTGAAGTCCGGGCTGTAGGGCGGAAGGTAGAGCAGGCTCGCGCCGGCGGCCTCGATGGCCTCACGGACGCTGCTACCCTTGTGAGCCGGAAGGTTGTCGAGGATCACGACATCGCCGGGCTCGAGCTCCGGCACGAGAACCTGCTGCACATAGGCGAGGAAGGCGGACCGGTTCATCGGGCCGTCGAGGACGAAGGGCGCCATCATGCCCGTGCGCCGCAGGCCGGCCACGAAGGTCGTGGTTTTCCAATGGCCGCGTGGGATGCCCGACCTGAGGCGCTTGCCTCGCAGCGCCCGTCCACGCAGCCGAGCCATGTTGGTGGATGCCCCTGTTTCGTCGATGAAGACGAGCCTTGCTGGATCGAGATCAAGCTGGCCCTCGAACCACGCCTCGCGCCGCTTCAGGATGTCAGGGCGGTCCTGCTCCAGCGCATGCGTGGACTTTTTTTGAATGTCAGGCCGGCTCGGTCGAGGAAGGTCCAGAGGGTGCCCACGCTGGCCCTGATGCCCCGCTCCGCTCCAAGGCGCTCCTGCATCTCAACGATCGTGATGTCCTGGGTCGCTTCGATGAGGCCGAGCAGGTAGTCGCGATGGGGGTCAAGCTTCGAACGCCGAGGTTGTCCCTGCCGGCGCGCCGTCCGCTCCCCGCTCTCTCGTGCGCGGCGTGCCCACACGATAGCGGTGGCAATCCCGACCCCAAACCGCGCCGCCGCGTGCCTCGCTGGCAGCCCCGATAGCGTTGCATCAATCACCCGATCCCGCAAATCCTGACTGTAAGCCCGGGCCAATGCCGATCCTCCATCCTCGCCAGGACGGCGGACTCGCATTCTTCGACCCAAAGGGGAAGCCCCGCCGGAATCGGAAAGCGCTGAAAATGCTCTAGTGCTCTGTCAGAGCTGAGGTGATGGTCCGAGCGTTTCTTGGTCAGCGGTGGACGCTGAGGCAAGGAGGCTGGCCATGACCAAGAAGTACCGGGTGACGCTCACCCCTGCCGAGCGCGAAGAGCTTGAACGGCTGCTCGCCCGCGGCAAGGCCGATGTTCGTCGGCTCAAGCACGCCCAAATCCTGCTCAAGGCCGATGAGGCCGACGACGGTCCAGCCTGGAGCGACGCGCGCATCGCCGAAGCCGTTGAGGCCGGAACGGCGACCGTGGAACGCGTGCGCCAGCGCTTTGTCGAGGAGGGGCTGACCGCCGCGATTAATTCCTACCGGGGTGGCACACGCATCTACGAGCGTAAGCTCGATGGCGCGCAGGAGGCGCACCTGATCGCGCTGGCCTGCTCGGCGCCGCCCAACGGACGCGCCCGCTGGACGTTGCGCCTGCTCGCCCGGCGCATGGTCGAGCTGGCCTATGTCGACACAGTCTCGCATGAGACCGTGCGCCAGACACTCAAAAAAATGCGCTCAAGCCGCACCAGAGGCGGATGTGGTGCATCCCCGAGAAACACTCGGCGGAGTTCGTCTACCACATGGAGGATGTACTCGAAGTCTACCACCGCCCGTATGACCCCAAGCGCCCCGTGGTGTGCATCGACGAGACGTTCAAGCAACTGATTGGCGAGACCCGTGAGCCCTTGCCACCCAGGCCCGGTGCGATCGAGCGCTACGATCATGTTTATGTCCGCAACGGGGTTGCGAGCTTGTTCCTCGCCTGTGAACCCCTCCAGGGCTGGCGCTGTGTTGAGGTCACAAACCAGCGCCGCCGAACGGATTGGGCGGGGTTCATCCGCATGCTGCTGGAGGGGCGCTACCGGGAAGCAGAAAAGCTGGTGCTGATCATGGACCAGCTCAACACTCACTCCCCGGCCAGCCTCTATGAGGCCTTCCCGCCGCAGGAGGCCAAGCGTCTCGTGGAGCGAATTGAGATCCACCACACGCCTAAGCACGGCTCCTGGCTCAACATGGCTGAAATCGAGCTGAGTGCGCTGGGGCGGCAGTGCCTCTCACGTCGGATCGCCCGGGCCGACACGCTCGCGCGTCATGTCGCGTCCTGGCAAGAGCAGCGCAATGCCGCCCGACCCCAGATCACGTGGCAGTTCACAACCCATGACGCCCGCATCAAACTCAGAAACCTCTACCCATCACCTCAGCTCTGACAGTGTACTAGAGCCCCTCCTGGCCCCGCACCGATTTTATTGACGCGCAGGGGTGACACTGCCGCCACTTCTGTCGCGCCAGGCGGTCCAGCTGATGGCAGTCGCACGTGATCTGCTCGCGCACGAGCCGCGGGTGCGTCACCGAGACGAGGGGCTCGCGCGCACGATG
>JALYFY010000702.1 GCA_030777385.1 Pseudomonadota bacterium
AGCGGTGAACCACCGTGAGACCCAAGAGGGGCCATCGGTCCTCCGCCTGCGCGACGATGCGGGCGATCTCGGCCTCCGCCATGCCGGGATAATGCTCAAGCTCCAGGCCCGTGAGCTTTCCGCCTTCATCCCGGCAGAGGCCGGTGAAAGCGACAACGGCTCCCACATCCGCCCTCCCCTCGGTCAGGGCGGCTGTTTCGGCGGCGGCATCGAAGCTCTGGGCCTGAATACGGATGGTGGCGGCCATGGATTGCCTGCTCGGGGGCTAACCGCCCGTCATCGGAGGGAAGAAGGCAACCTCCCGGGCGCCTGCTATCCGGGCATCGGGCTTGACATGAACATGGTCGATTGCGGCGCGGACGATGCCTTCGTTCTCGAAGGCGTATTCATATTCCTCACCCCGGCTCTTCAGCCAGCGCACCAGCTCCGCAACGGTTTCGATTTCATCGGGAACATGCACCTGCTCAGCCGTCCTGCCGATCCGCTCCCGCACCCAGGCGAAATAGACGAGCTTCATGGCGTCAGCCTTCATCCATGAGATGATGGATGCCGTTCTTGAAGTAGTCCCAGCCCGTGTAGATGGTCAGGATAGCGGCGACCCAGAGCAGGATCGTCCCGATCAGGATGTTGTTGGGCAGAACCGTCTCCCCGGCCGGTCCGGCGATGAGGAAGCCGAGGGCTACGAGCTGCAGCGTGGTCTTCCACTTGGCGACCCGGCTCACGGGAACGCTGACCTTCAGCTCCGCCAGGAACTCGCGCAGGCCCGAAACCAGGATCTCGCGGCACAGGATCACGATGGCTGCCCAAAGCGACCAGCCATGGATCGTGCCGTCGGCTACCAGCATGAGCAGGCAGGCTGCCACCAGAAGCTTGTCGGCAATCGGGTCGAGCATGCGCCCCAGGGACGATTGCTGCGCGAAGGTGCGCGCCACATACCCGTCGAGATAGTCCGTGATCGCCGCAACCGCGAAGACCGCAAGCGCAAACCAACGCGACCAGAGATCCTCCGGCCAGAACAGAAGACCCACAACCGCAGGCACCGCCACGAGCCGACCGTAGGTCAGCAGGTTCGCCAGGTTGAAGGCCTTCGAGCGGCTAAAGGAAGGAGCAGTCTTCATAACACCCGCAGGAAGCATGACGACGGTCGATCCGTCAATCGGACAGGCCTCGATTGCAAACCATCACCGCTCGAATGACACAGCAATGTGACAAAGGCCTTGCGAATGTGAGCGGTCGAACCGGCACAGCCCCCATGCCTACCCCCGTTCATGGAAGAAATCATAGACCGCCCGGGCGGTCGCGGCATTCACCCCCGGCGCCGTCATCAGATCCTCCAGGGCCGCCCGCTGGATTGCCTTGACGGTTCCGAAATGATGCAGGAGCGCCCGCTTGCGGGTAGGTCCGATGCCGGGAATCTCGTCGAGCGGGTTCTTCACCAGCTCGCGCTTGCGCTTGGCCCGGTGTGCCCCGATGGCGAATCGGTGAGCCTCGTCACGCAGGCGCTGGACGAAATAGAGCGCCGGATCGCGGGGTGGCATCTTGAAGGGCGGCTGACCCGGCTTGAAGAAGGTTTCCCGCCCTGCATCCCGGTCCCTACCCTTGGCGATGCCGATCAGGGCCACGTCATCCTCGCTGACGCCCACATCCGCCAGTGCCTGGCGCGCGGCCTCGAGTTGCCCCTTGCCACCGTCGATCAGAACCAGATCGGGCCAGGCGGGGAAAGCGTCGATGTCATTCGTCTCTCCACCCCCGTCCGAGCCCTTCGGCTCCTCCTTCACGAGACGGGCGAAGCGGCGCTGCAGCATTTCGCGCATCATGCCGTAATCATCGCCCGGCTTCAGGTCCTCGGACTTCATGTTAAAGGTGCGGTAATGCTGCTTCATGAAGCCGTTCGCACCTGCGACCACCATGGCGCCGACCGCATTGGTGCCCATGATGTGCGAGTTGTCATAGACCTCGACACGGCGGGGCGCTCGCGGCAGCCCGAAGGCCTGGCCGAGGGAGACCAGGAGCTTCTGCTGCGAGGCCGTGTCGGCCAACCGCCGACCCAAGGCCTCCCTGGCATTGCGCAGCACATAATCGATGAGCTGGCGTCTCTCGTTCCTCTGAGGCGCATGGATCTCCACCTTGGTTTCGGTTCTGGTGGAGAAGGCTGCCGCCATCAGTTCGGCATCCTCGATCTCGTGAGAGAGCAGGATGAGGCGGGGCGCCGGCTTGTCGTCGTAGAACTGGGCGATGAAGGAGCCCAGAACCTCCTCTGGGCTCATGGACTTGTCGGCTTTCGGGAAGTAGGCGCGGTTGCCCCAGTTCTGCCAGTTGCGGAAGAAGAACACCTCCACGCAGAACTGCCCCGCCTGCTCGTCGAGGGCGAATACATCGGCCTCTTCCACCGATTGGGTGTTGATGCCCTGCACGCCCTGGATGGCCGAAAGCGCAGCCAAGCGGTCGCGGCAGCGGGCGGCGCGCTCGAACTCGAGATCTTCAGCCGCCTGCTGCATCTCCTCATTGATGCGCTGCTTTACGGCATTCGACTTGCCCGCAAGGAAAGCTCGCGCCTCCGCGACGAGGCCCTCATAATCCTCGTGCGAGATCTCGTTGGTGCAGGGACCCGAGCAGCGCTTGATTTGATAAAGCAAGCAGGGCCGCGTCCGGTTCTCGAAATAGCTGTCGTTGCAGGAGCGCAGCAGGAACGCGCGCTGCAGCGCGTTGATCGTGCGGTTCACGGCCCAGACATTGGCGAAGGGGCCGTAGTAGTCACCCTTGCGCTTGCGGGCGCCGCGATGCTTCACCAGCTGCGGAGCCTGATGGTCGGCGGTCAGCAGGATGTAGGGGAGCGACTTGTCGTCCCGCATCAGCACGTTGTAGCGGGGCTTGAGCTGCTTGATGAGGTTGGCCTCGAGCAGCAGCGCCTCGGTTTCCGTCGCCGTGGTGACGAACTCCATCGAGGCGGTTTCGCCGATCATGCGGGCAATGCGGTTGGAATGCGCCTGCCCTCTCGCATAAGAGCCCACCCGGTTCTTCAGGCTCTTGGCCTTGCCCACATAGAGAACGTCGCCCTTGCCGTCGAGCATGCGGTACACGCCCGGAGCATTGGGAAGCGTCGTCCAAAAGCGCCGGATGACCTCGGTTCCTCGCTTTACGGAACCCGGATTGGCCTCCAGATCGAACTCGACATCCGAGCCGCTCTCAACGGCGACAGTGTCATCATCCTCCTCGTTGTCCAGGATATCCGGCGGAACGTCATTGGTGGTGTTGCGACTCATGGAGGAGATTTAAGGTCTCGGGGGCGGTCAGGAAAGTGCCGCCGACGAACTGGCGCAGGCATTCGGTTCGGTCTAAACGCTCAAGCTCGGAAGAATGATTAGGACCAGCCATGCGCCTGTCGATCATCACATCAGCCGTTGTGGCGGCCCTTGTGGGCTTCGGCAGCACGATTGCGATCATCATCGCAGCGGCGCAGGCGGTGGGGGCCAATGCGGCGCAGACGTCCTCCTGGGTGGCAGCGCTCTGCCTTGCGATGGCAGCAACAAGCGGTTTCCTGAGCGTTCGCTACCGCATGCCCGTGGTCACAGCCTGGTCCACACCGGGTGCTGCCCTTATTGCTGCGTCCAGCGGCATCTCCATCCATGCGGCTGTCGGCTCATTTCTGCTCGCCGGCGGCCTCATCATGCTGGCGGCTTTGATCAAGCCGTTCGGACGGCTGATCGAGCGGATTCCCACCTCCATCGCTGCGGCGATGCTGGCGGGCGTCCTGATCCGCTTCGTCATGGCGGTCTTCGAGAGTGCCCAAGGGGCGCCTGCCCTCGTCCTGCCGCTGGTCGCGATTTTCCTGGTCGTCCGTCTGTTCAACCCGGCTTTGGCGGTTCTGGCGGTGCTGCTGGTGGGTGTTGTCCTTGCCTTCGGCGGAGGGCTCGCCCGGCCCCTCTCGTCGGACCTCTCCCTGTCTTCCCTGACCTTCATTGCTCCGGCTTGGGAGCCGGCAGCGCTGATCGGGCTTGGCCTGCCGCTCTTCCTGGTGACGATGGCCTCTCAGAACCTGCCGGGTCTCGCAGTGCTCAAGGCCTCCGGCTACCAGCCCCCCTCCCGCCCGATCCTGGCCGCAACCGGTCTTGCTTCCGTTGTGACGGCCTTGTTCGGAGCCCATACGAGCAACCTTGCCGCCATCTCGGCAGCCATCTGCACCGGACCCGATACCCATCCCGATCCGACAAAGCGCTGGATGGTTGGACCGTTCTACGCCCTGAGCTACCTGATCTTTGCCGCTTTCAGCGCAGCCCTCATTGGGCTGATTGCTGCGCTCCCGCCAGAACTGATCAGAACCGTGGCAGGCTTGGCCCTGATAGGGGCCTTTGCAGGGGCCCTGGGCTCAGCCCTATCTGAAGAAGCCAAACGCTTCCCAGCCGTTCTGACCCTCGCGGTCACCGCCTCCGGCTTGACCCTCTTCGGCATCGGCTCGGCCTTCTGGGGTCTGGCTGCAGGCCTCCTAGCTCTCGGGCTTGATTTCCTGGCCCTGCAGCTGCGCAAGCGCGGCTGATCTAGACGGCCACCTCCGTTAAGCTTAAAACTTCGTTACGAAGAACAAGAACGGGGGCCATGATGGCCGCGATGAAGCGTGTGGGGCAGTTGGTTGCTGTGGTTGCAGCAGCGGCTTTGGGAGCCTGCCAGGGGTCGCTCAGCAGTTCGCCGGAAGGTGTTCCGGTTGCTTTGGAGAGCATCGACGGCGCTCCGGCGCTGATCCGTACGGCACTTGCGGACGAGCTTGCGACGGCAGCGTCCGACCGGAAGGTTGAGCTTGTCGGCGCCAGCGGAGAGGCCCGCTACCGGGTCCGTGGCTATTTGTCTGCATCGACGGAAGATGGACAGACGAAGGTTGCCTATGTGTGGGATGTCTTCGATTCCCAGAAGCGCCGGGCCAAACGGCTGGAGGGCTCAAGCCCTGTTCCGGCCGCCTCCTTGTCGGCGCTCGACAAGGAGGCGCTTGCGGCTCTGGCCCAAGCCAGCATGAACGAAATTGCAGGCTTCCTGAGCAACTCAAAGTCGGAAGCTTCGTTTCAGACGGCGGATGCCTCCGACGAAGAAAGCCCTGTTGCATTGCAATAATTGCATGCCGATAAACCGGTTTTGCAAACGATCCAGGGCTTCTCACATATTGTGACGGTTTGATATCGCTGCTAAGACCCTTCCGGCCAGCCGCGCAGGGGCTACGACGTTGCGCAGCAGGCCCGGTCGGTCACACAGAGCCAAAGTTGTTTGCATGAAGCTCGTTGCGGGAAATTCCAATCGTCCGCTGGCGGAAGCCATCGCCTCCTATCTCAACATTCCCCTGGCCAAGGCTCAGGTCAGGCGCTTTGCGGACATGGAGGTGTTCGTCGAGATTCAGGAGAATGTGCGCGGCGAGGATGTGTTCATCATCCAGTCGACCTCGTTTCCCACGAACGATCACCTGATGGAGCTTCTGATCATCACCGATGCGCTGCGCAGGGCCTCGGCCCGCCGCATCACGGCCGTGATCCCCTATTTCGGCTATGCCCGCCAGGACCGGAAGTCCGCATCGCGCGCGCCGATCTCGGCCAAGCTGGTCGCCAACATCATCGCCCATGCGGGCGTCGACCGGGTGCTGACGCTCGATCTTCATGCGGGCCAGATCCAAGGCTTCTTCGATATTCCCACCGACAACCTGTTCTCGGCCCCCACCCTGGCACGGGACATCAAGGACCGCCTGGACGGCGGCAATCGCATGGTGGTCTCGCCGGACGTGGGCGGGGTGGTGCGCGCCCGCGCGCTCGCCAAGCGCATCGATGCGCCGCTGGCCAT
>JALYFY010000703.1 GCA_030777385.1 Pseudomonadota bacterium
GGCCATCACGGTGGGCTCCCCATGCTCGATCTTGACGGGATGCCCCGCCCGCGCAGTCTCGAAGAGGCATGCGGCGCGCGCGGGATCAACTACGACGAAGGTCGGCCGCTGATCCCCAAGGACGAGAGCAAGGTGCCCTGCCACGGCGGCCGCAACGCCGCCGACCCCGGACTGCACGAACACATGGGTGGGGAGCTCGGGAAGCTGGCGCAGGGCTTCGCGCACCATGGCGGTGTAGCCCTGCATGACCAGCCCGGGAATGCGCTCGTAGCCCGGCCAGGAGGTGTCGGACACGACGATCCAGCCCTTCTCGGCTGCGACCCGTGCGGCCTCGGCGACGGAGTCGTCATAGGTGCCCTCGACACGGATCATCTGGGCACCGAAGCGGGCGATGGCCGCCACGCGTTCGTCGCTGACGCCGGAATGCACAAAGATGGCGGCCTTGGCGCCGACGAGTTGCGCACCCTGAGCGACCGAGCGTCCGTGATTGCCGTCTGTGGCACAGGCCACTGTCATCCCCGCGGCGATGGCGCGAACCTCGGGCGAGTGCAACTCGGCAACGTCGATTGAGCGCCTAAGCCGACGGCTGGCTTCCTCCAACACGAGCCGGATGACCGCATAGGAGCCACCCAGTGCCTTGAAGCTGCCGAGACCCAGCCGGAAACCCTCGTCCTTGATATGGATGGCACCTACGCCGAGTTCGGCCGCCAGAGCCGGAAGGGTGTGCAGGGGCGTTGGCGCATGGTTGTCGCGGTAGGTGAGGTACCGTTCGACCTCCTTGGCAGCCCTCATATCCAAGTTCTCGGCATCAGCTCGATCAAGGGGCTTCCGGTAATCGGGGTGTTGGTTGGGCAGGAACATTGCCATCCTTCATCGTTGAGATGGGGAGAGGATATTGCACCTGGCACGAGAAAGGCGCTCTATTTAGACCCATTGAGCGCAAGAATTTTTCGTGTGAGCGGCCTCTGTGGTGTCCAAATCTCCGTCATCGATCACCCTCGACAGCTTTGATCTCGAGATCCTGAACATCCTCCAGCGGGACAACACAACCCCGCAGCGGGTGATCGGCGAGGCCGTTAACCTGTCCGCACCCGCTGTGCAGCGCCGCATCCGGCGGATGGAGGAGGCGGGGGTCATCCAGGCTAATGTCGCAGTGATCGATCCGGCCCAGGTTGGGCAGCCGATCACGATCTTCGTCGAGGTCGAGGTGATCAGCGAGACAGCGGAGTTGATCGATGCTGCCAAGCGGGAATTCGCCGCGGTTCCGGAGGTGCAGCAGTGCTACTACGTCACCGGAGAGGCTGACTTCGTGCTCGTGGTCGTGGTGCCGACGATGACTGCTTACGAGACGCTCACGCGGCGCCTGTTCTTCGGGAACAACAACGTGAAACGCTTCCGCACCTTTGTAGCCATGGACCGTGTCAAGGTCGGGCTGGCGGTTCCTCTACCGGGATGACTGGACAGATCAATTCTTGCGACTGCCGCGGCCGGGGAACGACGGCTATTGGCACATTCCGGACCTGGGCCGATGATCTGCATTTGTCTGGTGAGCAGACCTTTATACGGCCAAGCTTACGGGCCACTTTTGACCTAGAACCGACCTCAAGGTGAGCTCGCTCCCACAAGCTTCTTGAGCGGTCATGCCTGGTGCTTCGAGCGGGCGCGCCGACGTTGCTTTTCTGACGCCGACTTGGGCGGGGTTGAAGTCGGCCGAACGACCAGCAGGCGTCCGGAGAGCGGCGCGTTGTCGAGCACATCTCGCGGCAGGCCTACTCGCGCTGTTGTGACAAAGATGCTCTGCCCGTCTTCTCCGCCAAAAGCGATCCCGGTCGGGCGTGGGACAGGGAGAGCTGTGATGCGGTCGAACTCGCCCTCAGGTGACAGGCGAGCGATGCTCCAGCCGTCATACAACGCGACCCATAGCCGCCCTGTAGCATCAACCGCGAGCCCGCGCGGTTCTCCCGAGACACGTGGAATCCGGTTGAGGATGCGGGGTGCGCGTGTTCCAACCTGAAGGATGTAGACCGTGCCGCGGGAGGAATCAGTCGCATAAAGGATCTGGCTGTCCATAGACCAGACGATGGCATCGACTTGGGCGCCAATCGTCCAGACTACATCCATCTCTCCGCTCAAGTCCGCTGGTCCGATGTGGCTGCTGCCCCCATCCTTGCATGCGGCCCAGAGCCGGCCGTCCGGCGCGGTGGTCAGGGCGGCAATCCGGGTCAGCGTCCTCAAGGGCTCATCAGCTATGCAGTTATCCTCACGCACCCGCACTTGCCGCTCGGCTAGAACGGCAATCACCTCGCCGCCTCTAAAGGAGGCTGCATCGATTGGAGCGTCGGTCACAGGGCGAAATGAGGATGAGGCAGTCTCGCCTGTCGCATGAATCATCGGGCCTAAGCGATCGACCCAATGCAGACGCCCGCTCTGCGGATCCCACCAAGGATCCGCTCCATAAAACGCGGGCTCCCGGGCTGCAGGATGGGCCAAGGGATGATCCGCACCATGCGCCGGGGTTTCACCTGAGCTTCTAAGCTGCAGGCCGATGTTGCGGGCAACCACAGCGATTTCAGGGCCAAGCTGCTCCACCCGTTCCCTCGTGAGGCGCCAGATCGGCCCAGCGACGCTGATGGCTGCAACGGGACGGCCGACGCTGTCCAGGACCGGAGCCCCAACGCAACGATTGCCGGCCAGGATCTCTTCATCCTCGAGAGAATAACCGCGCTGCCGCACGATGCCGAGTTGTGCCTTGAGGAAGGCAGGATCCGTAATGGTATTCTCGGTAAACCGCTCCAGAGGGCCTGTTCCGATGAGCCGATTTACCTCCGCATCGGGCAGAAAGGCCAACACAGCCTTGCCTTGGCTCGTGCAATGCATCGGCTTGCGCACCCCAAGCCGGGCGGCCGAGCGGACGGTGTGCACGCCCTCAAACTTGCCCAGTCCAACCATCCAGCCGTCATGAGGGACTGCGAGATAAGCGGTTTCGCCTGTCATGTCGCGCAGGCGTTGCAACTCCACACTCGCAACGGCGGCCAGGTCTGGAGCCGCCCAGACGTTCTGGGCGAGCTCAAGGAATCGATA
>JALYFY010000704.1 GCA_030777385.1 Pseudomonadota bacterium
CATATGCGCTGGACTCTTCGCATCAGCTTTCTCCTCCTGCTGGCGTGGGCGATCTTAATGGTGTAGCCCTTCGTCGCCCTCTACGACCTCTCCAAAGCCGTGGAAGCCAAGGATGTGGCGCGGATCACCGAACGCGTGAATTTCAATGCTCTTCGCGTATCTCTCGCCCGGCAGATCCTCGGAGAGTATCTCAAGACCCAGGATCTGGGCGGACTCGATCAGCAGGCTGCCACCCAGGTCGGCACCGCTACGCTCAACCCGGTTCTTGAGGAGCTCATCACGCCGCAAGCCGTCATCGACATGCTGGACGATGGACGCTTAAGCCAGGTTGGTGCAGGCGGACCTGCCGCGCCGATCCGCCTCGATCTCGCCTCCTTCGGGAAGGCCTGGCGGACCTTCATCATGTCGGAATCCCAAGGCTTCCGCGCCATCACCATCCCGCTTCCTGCCGATGCTCCCAAGGAGGATCAGTTCCGGGTCACCATGCGCCTGAGAGGCACAACATGGCGTCTGACCGGAATCGACTTACCGGCTCCGCTCAGGGAAGAATTGATCAAGCGAGCGGCAGCGGCCAGCAAGTAGAGGGCTCCGCAGACAGGCTCTAGCGAGGAACCTTGAGCGTTATAGGTGCGTTCTTCATCAAATATCTTCTGATGAAGGATCATGGTATGCGTAAACTTGCTTTTGGTCTTACTGCAGCTGCTCTTCTGCTCGCTCCTCATCTAGCCCTCGCACAGGAAGGAACAGCGGCTGGGGTGGCGACAGGCGCGGTCACGGGCGCCATCGTAGGCGGTCCGGTCGGCGCCGTGATCGGTGCAGGCGTGGGCGGCATTGCAGGCGGTGCAGCCGAGCAGAATGCCAAGAGGCAGGCAGCTCCTGACGTTGTTGTGGTTCCGGACGCCGCCACCACCGGCTCCATTCGTCAGCGCACCTGCGCCGTCGATACCCTGGGCAACCAGTCATGCACGGAAGTGGTGCGCTAAAGCCTCGGATCTCGTCCCAATAACGCGGGCCTCCGGTTGCACACGACAAGCCCGCGTTCAATCCAAGCGAAGCATTGAAAAGCCCGCCTGTTCATTACAGGCGGGCTTTTCAATACGCATGATAAGTCGTTTCTGAGTTTTCCTAGGCCGGAAATGGCACAATTACACTGCTGTACATTTAATGTGTGAACAGCCAGCCAACCGTCGCCAGAGGAAAAACAGTACCAAGCACGAAACAAATGACGTTAGAGGTCATAACACAACGCTCCTTTGTCATATCAACCATGATGAATAAATTACGTTCCTTTTGCTGATAATCTTCTTAAGGATTAATACAGTTAAGTTGCTTGGCCATAACTACGTGGCTGCAGCCGATACATCGCTCCTGATGAAGGGAACCAAGCTTCGCCGTTTCGATTGTCACAGCGGAAGAAGCAGGGGTGTAAACGATGAGCGATCAGGACCGTTCCTTTCGCGGCATGATGAGCGATGCCGGGTTCATCCGGAAAATTCTGATCGCCCTCGGTATCGTGCTGTTCGCCCTCCTCCTTTGGCAGCTCTCCGACGTTCTGCTCCTCGCCTTCGGGGCTGTCCTGGTCGCCATCCTCCTGCACTCGGCCGCCGCGGCGCTTGAGCGCTACCTGCGGGTGCCGGGGCGCTGGAGCCTGACGGTCGCAACCCTCATCATCTTCGTGATGTTCCTCGCGATCATTGCGCTCTTCGGAACCCAGGTTCGCGCGCAGTTCTCAGGCGTGGTCGAGCGATTGCCTTCTGCCTTGGACAGCTTCGCCAAGAACCTGGGCCTCGGCCCTGTGAGCGACGATTTGTCGGAGATCATGAATAATGCGCCGACCGGCGGAATTGCAGCGCGTCTTGCGGGCATCGGCGGCGTCATTCTGGACGGCCTTGCGGATTTCATCCTCGTGGTCATCGCAGGCATCTACATCGCCGCAGCCCCGCGCCTCTATGAGCAGGGCTTCATCAAGCTGTTTCCCATCCGCCACCACGAGAAGGTGGAGAGCTCGCTGCAGGCGTCCGGCCAAGCTCTCAAACTCTGGCTGACCTCGCAGCTGATCGCAATGGCCTGTGTGGCCGTTCTGTCGACCATTGCCTACTGGCTGATCGGCCTGCCCTCCGCCCTGGCGCTCGGGCTCATCGCAGGGTTGGCGGATTTCATCCCCTTCCTCGGCCCGATCATCGGGGCGCTGCCGGCCGTGCTGATCGCCTTCAGCGTCAGCGGCGAGGCGGCGCTCTGGACGGTGCTGGCGGTGCTGGCGATCCAGCAGATCGAGGGCAACATCATCTTCCCGCTGGTTGCCCGAAGCGTCATCAGCATTCCCCCGGCGCTCGCCCTCTTCGCCATCCTGATCGGCAGCGTCCTGTTCGGCACCCTGGGCCTGATCTTCGGCTTCCCTCTCGCGGTGCTCACCTACGTGCTGGTGAAGAAGCTCTATGTTCGCGAGACCTTGGGCGAGCACACGACCGTGCCAGGCGAGCCCGGAGCCGACGGGAAGCAAGCTTCGTGAGGCCGATCAGGCCTCCACGTTCTCCGTCGGCCAATCGGCGATGCGCTCCAGCAGTTCGCGGACGGTGAAATCCTCCTCCGGCCCGGCCACCCGGTCCCGCACGGAGATTCCAGCGGCGTGGACCGTGTCCGGATCGCCTGACACGAGGGGGTGCCACCAGTAGAGATCCTCCCCTTCGGCCAGCAGGCGGTAGGCGCAGGTTCCCGGCAGCCAGGAGAGGCTTCGCACAGCCTCAGGGGTCAGGCGTACGCAGTCGGCCACCTTGGCCTGCCGGTTCGGGTAGTCGCGGCAGCGGCACGTCTGATCGTCGAGAAGGGTGCAGCCCACATCCGTGTACATCACCTCGGCCGTATCCTCGTCCTCCAGCTTGACGAGGCAGCAGCGCCCGCAGCCGTCGCACAGGCTCTCCCATTCGTCAGGGTTCATGGCCTCGAGCGTCTTCACGCGCCAGAAGGGCTGTTCCTCCAGCTCGGAGCGGATCAGGGGTGCGGCATTTGGCATGTGGGTGCTTTGACTTCACTTTGAGGCGGTTTGAAGGAAGGTGATAAACCGCACTTTCGGCAGCTTTTTGTCTCGGAAGAGGTAAATCTCCGTGAACCTACAAACAAGGTTCTGAGTTATATATATCAGCCTCGTCACGCTTAAGCGTTGCCGGTAAGGAAGACAACGACCATAAACTAGCAGATCAGGACACCTGACCTGCCCCGAAGGACCGCCGTGAGCCAGCCTCCTCCCACCCCCTTCTTGACCCGGATCAAGCGCGGCGCGCTGTGGTTCGACGCCTGGCTCAACTCGGCTCTTTTCCAGGGCGGGCACGGCCTTTCCAGCGCTTGGGATTGGTATTCGGAGAAGATGAAGGGCCTGCGCTTTCGCGGCGCTCCTCGTGCCCTTCTGGATCTCACCAGCGAGGCCACCACGCTCGGCCTCGTGGGCGGCGTGGTGATGCTGGCGCTGGCCCTCCCGGCCTTCCGGGAGACGGAGGACGACTGGCTCAAGACCCAGGATCTCGCCGTCACCTTCCTCGACCGCTACGGCCAGGAAGTCGGGCGTCGCGGCCTTCACCTCGACGATTCCTACAAGCTTGAGGATTTCCCCGACTACATGATCAAGGCGGCGCTCGCCACCGAAGACCGGCGCTTCTACGACCATTGGGGCATCGATCCCATCGGCACCTTCCGCGCTCTTGTGGTCAATGCCCAGGGCGGCGGCGTGGTGCAGGGCGGCTCCTCCATCACCCAGCAGCTGGCGAAGAACCTCTTCCTCACCAACGAGCGCTCCCTCGAGCGCAAGATCAAGGAAGCCTTCCTGGCGATCTGGCTCGAGTTCCACCTGACCAAGGACGAGATCCTCAAGCTCTATCTCGACCGCGCCTATATGGGCGGCGGCGCCCACGGCGCCGTGGCGGCGGCAGATTACTATTTCGGCAAGCCGGCCAGGGACCTAACGCTCGCTGAATCCGCCACGCTGGCTGGCCTGTTCAAGGCTCCGACCAAATATGCGCCCCATGTGAATCTGCCTGCGGCGCGCGCCCGCGCCAACGAGGTTCTTCGCAACATGGTCGAGGCTGGGTTCCTGACGGAGGGCCAGATCCAGATCGCCCGCCGCAATCCGGCGACCCCGATCAACCGCGAGCGCGAAACCACCCCCGACTTCTACCTCGATTGGGCCTATGAGCAGGTGAAGGCTCTCGCGTCCCAGAAGAAGTTCGGCACCGAGCGGGTGCTGATCGTGAAGACCCCCCTCGACAC
>JALYFY010000705.1 GCA_030777385.1 Pseudomonadota bacterium
CCGGCGAGGCGCCCAAGGCCAAGGAGAGCCCGACCAGGCAAAAGGCAATCAACCGACGCATGAAGAACTCCCCAACCTTGGATGATCCTAGCCGTAGCGCACCTTCAACGCCAGGATCAGGGCCACCAGCACAAAGTTGGTGCCGTTGGCGAAGATGATCGGCGGGCTGTCGACGAGGATGCCGTAGACGAGCCAAAGGCCGACGCCGAGGGTCAAAGCGGCCTGGGTGACCAGCGAAAGCGACCTGGTGTCCTTGGTGCGGATGGTTTTGACGGCCTGCGGCAACCAGCAGACGGTGGTGAGAATAGCGGCCGCAAAGCCGAGGAGTTCTGTACCGGACATGATCGAATCGCGCTGAAAAACAGGCGTATCTCTATCACACCCTTGGCTCCCTGCCCGTTGGAATTGAGGAAGCTTCGCCGGACATGAACCGAATGCCGTGTTCCGGGTTTCCCTGTCAGCAAGTGAACAAGACATTGTCCCGAGAGGGTTTCTTAAGAGGGTTTCCATGGATATCGCGCTCGACAAGGTTTGCGAACTCATTCTCCGGGCCAGGGCCATCGACGTGAAGGAAGGCATCACCGATCCGGCCTCGGGCTCGAACCCCACCGATGACGGCAGCATCGATGCCCTCACGGCCTCGCCGGACGATGCCACCGAAGAAGAGGTGCGGGACGTGATCGCGGGCCTCAACGACGACGAACGCGCCGACCTGATCGCCCTGGTCTATATCGGCCGCGGCGACATGGAGCCTGAGGAATGGGGCGCGGCCGTGCGCTTGGCCCGGGAGCGCGAGGAGGCGAGTTCCGCCTCCACCGCCGATTGGCTCATCGGCATCCCGAACCTTGCCGACCTTCTGGACGAAGGCCTCAACGCCATGGGACGCAGCTGCGTCTGACACAATACGGCGCGCCGGAGTGACCGGCGCGCCGCCTGAAGACATGCCTTTGGGTTACATGGCCTTGGGCATGGCCGCGATGTCGCGCACGGTTCCGTCGACGCCCGCGATCGTGCCGACCTCCGAGGCTTTTCCGGTTGCCAGATCGACCTTGTAGAGGGTCTTGCCGCTCATCAGCCAACCCTCGCTGGCGGTGTCGCTCGTGACGATGTCGAAGGCCGCATTGCCGGCCTCCATGCCCATCATGCCCACAGAGTTCAGCACGCCGTCGTTGGGCGGCGCCTGCTTGACCAGCGCGCCGGTCGCGTCGATGTCGTAGAGCGTCGTTTCCTTGGCGCCCTTCATGGAATTGGTGTAGGCGCCTGCCACGATCTTCGGGCTCTTGCCCTTGTGCATATCGGTATCGGCGAACTTCAGATTGCCGTCCTTGGTGACCTTGCCGTCATCCACATTGGCCCGAAGATTCATGCCGTCCGAACCGATGATCCGCAGCCGGTCCGCGACTGGGTTGAAATCGACGGTCGCCATGGTGCCGGGCGCCAGCATGGTGTCGAGCTTCGACTTCATGGTCGCCTTGCCGGAGGCGGGATCGATGGTGACCACCGTGCCGTCCGCCACGACCCCGTAGAGCATTCCGTCGGCGGGCCGAACATCGATGCCGACGAGCGCGCCGGAGAGGCCGGACACCTTCATGGCCTTCTCGGCTTTCTTTGCCGCCACATCGACGATGGCGATGGTGTCGTCTCCGAGAAGTGCGGCGACGCTCTGCGCCTGGGCGGTTCCGGCCAGCAGGGTCGATCCGACGAAAGCAGCGGCCAATGGGGTGAATTTCATAAGGGGTTCTCCGGCTGAAAGCTCCGGCCTCAGGCGACCGGCTGTTGCGCTTACCCGCCGGAATCCTCTATGGATGCAGGGGCTTTTAAGTTTTTTGTCCGGTTGTTGCATCTGAAAGCCTGTTTCGGGTGTATCTCCGGCAGTTGGACACGGAGATCTTGCGTGAAGGCAAAGCTTGGGGAGGTTGTCCCCGCGGCCTTCGACCTGAATCACGCCCTTCGCGGATGCGCGCGGGGCGATCGCACCGCCCTGCGTGCCATCTACGACAGTGAAGCGCCCCGGATGATCGGTGTCGCCATGCGGCTCCTGCGCAGGCGGGCGCTGGCAGAGGAAGCCGTGCACGACACATTTCTGCAGGTATGGAAAAAGGCGGACAGCTTCGATCCGGTTCGGGGCGAAGCCCGCTCCTGGATCTACGCCATCCTGCGCAACCGCGCCCTCAACATCCTGCGTGGCGAGACCCGGACGGATCTCGTGGATGACTTCGAGCCCATGGGGCTCGTCAGCGAAGAAGAGAATGCCGAAGCCGTGATGATGCGCCTGTCCGACACGGGAAGCCTCAAGCGCTGCCTGGAAGGCTTGGAGCCGGCACGGCGCCAGGCCATCACCCTCGCCTATATCCATGGCCTGAGCCATGGGGAGCTGGCCGGACGCCTCGGCGTGCCGCTCGGCACGATCAAGTCATGGATCCGCCGTTCCCTGATCTCTCTGCGGGAGTGCATGGCATGACCCGCGACGATCACGACCGTCTGGCCGCCGAGCATGTGCTGGGCCTTCTCGAGGGAGACGAGCGCGGGCTGGCGGAGCGCATGCTGGCATCGGACGCGGCCTTCCAGGCCCTCGTCGAGCAATGGCGCAGCCGCTTCTCCGAATGGGACAACACGGCAGCGGACGTGCCGCCGGGGGACAGCCTGTGGCAGCGCATCGAATCCGGTCTCGAAGCCCAGCCCGCACGAGCAGCCCACCGCCCCGCACCTCCCGCAAGGCCAGCATCGTCGCCCGGCCTGCTCCAGGGGCTTTGGGATAGCCTTTCCTTCTGGCGCACGTTCGGGATGGCCGGGGCCGTTGCGGCGCTCCTGCTGGCAGCGGGCTTGGGCTTCTTTGCCGTGAAGGCATCCCGCCAGCCCGTGCTTGTGGCGGTGCTCATGAGCGACGCCAACCAGCCAGGCGCCGTGCTGCGCACATTCGCCGATGGCCGCGCCGAGCTCACGCCGCTGGGCGACATGTAGATTCCGCACAACCACTCGATCCAGGTGTGGACCTTCCCGGATCCAGCAGGCGCGCCCGTCTCGGTAGGCGTGGTCCAGACTGCCAGGACGGTTCTCCTGAACCTCGGAAACCTGCCGCAGCCGCAATCCAATCAACTCTTTGCGATATCGGTCGAGCCGCTCACCGGCTCGCCTACGGGACAGCCTACGGGGCCGGTCGTTATGAAGGGGACGGCATCGACGGCACTGTGACGGTGCCCTATTTGCGACACGGATCCCCTTAATAGTACCTCCTACTCCCAAAGGAGATTGCGATGACCTCGCGCAAGCCCCCGGAAAGACCCGACGACGTGCAGAGCGAAATCCTGCAGGCCGTTCACGATGCCCTCAACGATTTGGCTCCCATGAAGGACACGGTTGAGGATCAGCCTGTTGCCGAGACGCAGAATGCTGCGCCCCGTGTTGTGAAGGCAGATGATGTCGAGGTGGAGATCGACCGCATGGAAGCATATTTGCGCGGCCCGACCGCCTTCACGGCCTGACGCTTTTAAAAAATTATTTCTGTTGGTGATCCCTGCCCTGCATCCAAACGCTTTCATGCGGGGTAGCCACCCTGAAGGTTGAGCCTTCGGTCTCCGGCAACAAGCCGGGATCTTAATCCAACCAATTCAGGGACCAGATCCATGAAAATCCGCATTGCCTGCATGACCGCCGCTCTCGCCCTGGCAGCAGTTCCGGCTCTTGTGATGACGCTGCCTGCTACCGCGCAGGAGAAGACCACGACCGTCGGCGGCGCGCCGATGTATCCGTCCAAGAACATCGTCGAGAATGCCGTCAACTCGAAGGATCATACGACGCTGGTTGCCGCCGTGAAGGCTGCAGGCCTCGTCGAGACCTTGCAGGGCAAGGGTCCGTTCACCGTGTTTGCTCCCACCAATGCAGCCTTCACCAAGCTGCCCGCCGGCACGGTCGATACCCTCTTGAAGCCCGAGAACAAGTCGCAGCTCACGGGCGTGCTCACCTATCACGTGGTGGCCGGCAAGATGACCGCGCAGGATCTCGCGGCGAAGGTGAAGGAAGGCGGCGGCAAGGCCACCTTGAAGACCGTGCAGGGCGCAACGCTCACGGTCATGCCCTCGGGCAATTCGCTGACGATCACCGACCAGAAGGGCGGCAAGTCCACCGTCTCCATCGCCGACGTGATGCAGTCGAACGGCGTCATCCACGTGGTCGACACCGTTCTTCTTCCGGGCTGATCTTTTAGCTCAGAAGGGCGGAGTGAAAGCTCCGCCCTCTAACATTCTGAAGATCAGAGTTTGCCGAGCTTCAGGAACTGCGTCTCGCCCGATGCATCGTCGACCCCGTCGTTGTCGGTGACGATGTAAGCATCGCCTGCAGCGTCGACGGCAAAGCCCTCGACCTTGTCGAGCACGTAGCCCTTGGGGGCTTTCATATCGGGCAGGAGATCGCGCACCGGCGTCTTTCGAACGAGGGGCAGTTCGCCACCGAGCTTCACGGGCTTCATGTCGGCTGTTGAGACCGCGTAGAGCTTCTTCACCTTCGCCTTCTCGGCGATCTGGTTGTCGCGCTCGATGATGATCACGCGATCGCCCGCAGCCGTGATCTCGGAGAGGCCGATCCAGCCGGCCTCCGTGCTGTCGAGCGGATAGTGCACGGCGCTCCAGCTCTTGTCCGAAGGCTTGTAGGCGAGAAGCTTCACGGTGTTCTTGCCGTCATCCGCCCACTCGCGCTGAACGGCGAGCCACACGGTCTCGTCAGCGCCTGTTCCCGTCACGGTCACGCCCTCGAAGCCGAAATTCTTCGCGCCCTTTTCGAGGTCTGCCGGCACTGCAATCTCCTCCTGGATCGCGCCCTTGGCGTCGACGCGAACGAGAAGGTTCTTGAGGCCCTTCTCCGGGTTGCCCTCCGAGGCAAGCCAGAACCCGTTTCCGGCAACCGCAATGCCTTCGAGATCGAGCTTCTCGGCCGCAGCGCCGTTGCGGGTCACGAGCGTTTCACCGGTGATCGTCGCGGGCTTCCCGGTAGCATCGATGGCGAGAATGCGCGGTGCGCCGGTATAGACGCTGTCCGTGACCGCGTAGAGCTTGCCGGCCTGCGTCTTGTCGGCAGCAAGGCCCGAGAGAGCGCCCCAGGCGATGGGCAGGCCGTCGGCGTTCTTCGCCGAGCGGATCGTAGGATAAGCCGGAGCGGCGCGCTCGGCGCGCTGGTAGATCGTCACGTGCGGGGCTGCACCGCCGTCGCCGTGAAGATCGGCCTCGCTGGTGGCGACGAAAAGGTTGCGTTCCGGCAGGGCGAGAAGCCCCTCCGGCGCGATGCCTGCGGGCAGCACCTGCACGAGTTCCGGCGCAGCGCCTGTGTCGCGGTACACGGCAACGACGGACGCGCGCTCGGAGCCGACGAAGATCAGGTTCTCGCTCCCGAAGCGGCCGGTTTCGATGCCTTCGATCTCGGCACCCTTCTTGTTGCGCTTGTCCGGATAGTGACCGAGCGCAACGATCTCGTGCTCAAGGCTCGCACCGGATTCGTACGCAACGCTTCCGTCCCTGTTGAAGATGGTGAAGCCGCGGGAGCCGCCCTTCCAGTCGCCTTCGTTGGCGGTCACGAAGCGGTTCGCGTCGATCCAATGCACGGAGTCCGGCTCGCGCACGACCTTCTCCATCGTGCCGGACAGATCGATCCTGCCGTCCTTCTTGGTGTCGATGCCTTTCAGGTCCACGCTGCCGGCCGAAAAATGCGCCTCGACCGCGCCGGTCTTTCCATCCACCACCGCGATGTGGTTGTTCTCCTGCAGCGTGACGACGATCTTGCCGTCGCTCGAGACGTCGACGTATTCCGGCTCCGGATCGTCGCCCGCCACGGCCGCAAGGCCGGTGAGGCTCACGGTCTTGAGGCTGGCGCAGTCGAGCTGTTCGCCGCCAAGCGGCGCAACCACCAGCGAGCCTGCGGGCAGCTGCGGCAGCGCGCCGTCGTTCACCTCCTCGTTGCGCTCGTTCTCAATGGCGATCGCCAGAACGCCCGCATTCACCGCGATGGAATCGGGCTGTCCCGGCAGAGCGCATTCGGCTACGATCTTTCGGTCGGCGAGGTTGACCGTGACGAGCTTGCCGGTCGGG
>JALYFY010000706.1 GCA_030777385.1 Pseudomonadota bacterium
TGCCTGGAGAGCGGTAGAGAACCTCGCCGTTGTCGGCGATGCGGATCTCGACCTGTGGGGCAGGGCGGCCCACGGTGTCGGCGCGGATCTCCCCGTTGGGCTGCATGGTGATGTAGACGGACGCTTCCGTCTGCCCGTAGAGCTGCTTCAGGTTTACCCCGATGGAGCGGTAGAAGCGGAAGATCTCCGGCCCGATGGCCTCTCCCGCCGTGTAGCCGACCTTGACCCGCGTCATGCCGAAGCGGTTGCGCAAGGGAGCATAGACGAGCACGTTCCCGACACTCCATAGGAAGCGGTCCCAGGCACTGACGCCACGCTCCTTGTTCAAGATCTTCTCGCCAACCTTGTTGGCGTGGCCGATGAAGTAATGGAACATGCGCCGTTTCAGGGCACTCGCATCCTCGATGCGCACCATGGTGAGCGTGAGCATGCTCTCGAAAACCCGCGGCGGCGCGAAGACGTAAGTGGCGCCCACCTCGCGGCGATCCTCCGCGATGGTTTCAGGATTCTCGGGACAGTTGACGCAAAGCCCGGACAGGATTGCCTGCGCATAGGAGAAGATGTGGTCGCCAACCCAGGCGATGGGCAGGTAGGCAATGATCTCGTCGGTCTCGTCGAGCTTGTCGAAGTCGCATCCGATCTCGGCCGCCGCGATCACCGCATCCGAGGTGAGCATCACGCCTTTGGGCCGCCCCGTGGTGCCGGACGTATAGAGAATGATGGCGAGATCCGAGCCCTTTCCTTCCTCGAGCGCCTGCTCGATCTCCTGGGCTCCTTGAGGCTTGGCTAGTCGCGCGCGGCCTTCCTCGACAACGGATTCGATGGAGTGGAGACGGCTGTGGTCGTAGTCCCTCAGGCCCTTCTGCTCGTCGTAGAGCACCTGCTGCAGCAGCGGCAGCTGGTCGGAGACGGAGAGAAGCTTGTCCACCTGCTCCTGATCCTGCACTGCCGCATGGGTCACCTCCGCATGGGCCAGCACATATGCCATCTCCTCGGCAACCGAGTCGGCATAGACCGGGATCGGGATAGCGCCGAGCCACTGGGCGGCAGCGATGCTCCAGTAGAGATATGGGCGGTTGTAGCCGATGACGGCGATCTTGCCGCCGCGCTTCAGGCCGAGAGCTTGAAGGCCGCTGGCATAGGCCCGTACGATCTCATGCACCTCACCCCAGGTCCAGGATTGCCAGATCCCGAGATCCTTGTGCCGAAACGCGGTGCGGTTCGGGCGTATGCGCGCATTGCGCGCCAGCAGTTTGGGGAATGTATCCGCGCGCGCATCCGCAGCCGTCGTCAACGACGTCAACCTCCCTGGCATCCGCGCGCCCTGGAACGCACGGCATGGCTTCGTTTCCTCTGTCGCATGGTATGCCATGCGTCTTGCCGGTCTGCGCCGGCCTGCTTTTGAAAGCTTCGTTGGGAGGTATTCTGGCGTGCCCTTCCGTTAACGGCAAGGCGCTCGCTACCGCTACCATGGGCTAATACGCCCTCAGCGCCTCTGACCGACTCAAAGACTGGATCTTAGATGAAGCCTCGGCTGTTCGTCAGGGCACGGCCGTGAGGGCGGCAGGCTCGATCTCGTCCGCTTTCACCAGGCGCTCGGCCCCGACCGTATTCTTGATGCGGTAGACCGGCCGATCGTTTCCCTGTGAAACGAGGCAGACGATGCAATAGGTGCGGTAATCTGAATACCCGGAGGAAGGTCTGGTGATCCGGACCAGCTGCCCGATGTGAAATCTGTCTTGCATCAGCGCCCCCGGCCTCCCGAAAAGGGACAAATACAGGCGCGGAGGAGGGGATGGATGAAACCGGATCGCCTCGCCATTTCGCGCAATTCAGGTCGGATCAAGAAGGAAGGCTGCGGCGAAACGATGGCGCCCGCTCAATTTTCCATTCGGGAGCATTCACAGAATCTGGAGGGATATCATGGCGCCAAAGTGAAGGTTGTGGTCCCTCCACTATGGCGCCACGAGACGTTCTGGAGGATAAGAGTTCAGCTCTACTGCGCCGGAGGGCCCGCAGGGCGACCGGGAGTGGCAGGGGC
>JALYFY010000707.1 GCA_030777385.1 Pseudomonadota bacterium
GCAAGATGCCCGGCGACCAATGGCAGCGGTTTGCCAACCTGCGCGCTTATTACGGCTTCATGTGGGGACATCCCGGCAAGAAGCTCATCTTCATGGGCTGCGAGATCGCGCAGGAGCGGGAGTGGAACCACGACGGGAGCATCGATTGGCATCTGCTGGACGATCCCTATTACAAGGGCGTTCAGACGCTCATCGGTGACCTCAACAAGGCCTATCAGTCCGTTCCCGCCCTGCACGAGCGCGACTGCGATGCAAAAGGCTTCGAATGGATCGTGTCCGACGACCGCGACAACAGCGTCATCGCGTGGCTGCGGCGTGGAGACGATGAGAACTCTGTTGCGGTTGTGGTGTCCAACTTCACGCCCGTGCCCCGCGAGGGCTACCGCATCGGTGTTCCGCTGCCTGGCTTCTACCGCGAGGTCATTAATACGGATGCGGCCCTCTATGCAGGCAGCAATGTCGGCAATATGGGTGGAGTGACGGCTGAGAAGACGGCAAGCCATGGCCGCCCATGCTCTCTCACCCTGACGATTCCGCCGCTTGCGACGCTCATTCTCGTTCTTGAGCAGAACGCTCCTTCGACCAAGATATAGTCCCGCTTGAGAGGGACCTCCTGACAAGTTGCGCGTTGGTGGAATACAGACCTCTCCACCGTTTTCTTCCCGAGATCCGCGATGAACGACAAAGTCGATCCCCGTCACATTCCAGCTGCTGAAATCGTCGCTCCGCAAATCATGCGCCGGTCGCGCGTTCGGGAAGGAATGCCCTACCCCCTTGGGGCAACCTGGGACGGGCTTGGCGTCAACTTCGCCCTTTTCTCGGCCAACGCCACGAAGGTCGAGCTGTGCCTGTTCGACCTGGAGGGCAAGCAGGAACTGGAGCGCATCGAGCTGCCGGAATACACGGACGAGGTCTGGCACGGCTACCTACCGGATGCACGCCCCGGCACCACTTACGGCTATCGCGTCTATGGTCCCTATGAGCCTACCGCCGGGCATCGGTTCAACCCCAACAAGCTTCTGCTCGATCCTTATGCCAAGCAGCTCATCGGCGAGCTTGCATGGAATCCTGCGCTGTTCGGATACACGATCGGTTCGCCCGATGCGGACCTGTCATTCGACAAACGGGACAGCGCGCGCTTCATGCCAAAGTGCCGCGTTGTCGAATCCGCCTTCACCTGGGCGCGACGCCGCCGTCCGCAGGTGCCGTGGGAGCGCTCGATCATCTATGAGACCCACCTGCGCGGCTTCACCATGCAGCACCCGGCCGTGCCGAAGGAGTTCCGCGGCACCTTCTCCGGCCTCATGCAGCATGAGGTGATCGACTACATCAAGAACCTCGGCGTCACCGCCGTCGAGCTGCTGCCCATCCACGCTTTCGTGGACGACAGCTATCTGATCGACAAGGGCTTGAGGAACTACTGGGGCTACAACAGCATCAGCTTCTTCGCGCCGCAGCAGCGCTACCTCGCCACGCCTTTCGTGAACGAAGTGAAGGAGATGGTGAGCCACCTCCACGATGCAGGCATCGAGGTCATCCTTGATGTGGTCTACAACCACACGGCTGAGGGCAACGAGCTCGGGCCGACCCTGTCCTTCAAAGGCATCGACAACGCCTCTTACTATCGGCTCGCGCCGGATCGCCGCTACTACATCAACGACACCGGCACCGGAAACACGGTGAACTTGAGCCACTCGCGCGTGCTGCAGATGGTCACCGACAGCTTGCGCTACTGGGCGCAGGAAGTGCATGTGGACGGCTTCCGCTTCGACCTCGCGACCATCCTGGGACGCGAGCCGCACGGCTTCGAGGAGGACGGACGCTTCCTCGATGCATGCCGTCAGGATCCGTTGCTGAGCCAGGTCAAGCTCATCGCGGAGCCTTGGGATTGCGGTCCGGGCGGATACCAGGTCGGCCGCTTCTCGCCCGGATGGGCCGAGTGGAACGACCGCTACCGGGACACCGTGCGCGCCTACTGGAAAGGCGAGGATGGAAAGCTGCCGGAGCTGGCCTCCCGCATCACCGCCTCTGCCGACATCTTCAACAAGCGCGGACGCCGGCCCTGGGCATCGGTGAACTTCGTCACCGCCCATGACGGCTTCACCCTCAACGATCTCGTCTCCTACAACGACAAGCACAACGAGGCGAACGGAGAGGACAACAAGGACGGGCACAACGACAACCTGTCCTGGAACCATGGCGTCGAAGGTCCGACCGACGATCCGGAAATCCGCTCGCTGCGCATGCGCCAAATCCGCAACATGCTCGCAACGCTGCTCTTCTCGCAAGGCACGCCCATGCTGCTCGCAGGCGACGAATTCGCGCGCACGCAGAAAGGCAACAACAATGCCTATGCCCAGGACAACGAGATCTCGTGGATCAACTGGGAAGGCATCGACGAGGACGGCCTCGAGCTTCT
>JALYFY010000708.1 GCA_030777385.1 Pseudomonadota bacterium
ATGTCACCGCCTTGTGCGAGACGGCGGCCAAGCAGGGAGCAACGGTCGTACTTCTCACGGACCCGTGGCTGTCGCCCATTGCCCGCGTGGCACGGCACGTGCTGCCGGCCCATATTGTCGCTCCATCCAACTGGGATTCATCGGCAGGCCTTCTGCTGCTGACGGAGGCGCTGGTGGCTGCGGTCACGAAACGCTTGTGGGACACGGCCAAACCGCGCATGGAAGCGGTCGAGCGGCTGCGCAACGAGCGATCGTAAGGCTTACTCGGCCTCTGAAGTCCTGTCCCGCTGCAACCAACCGATGAGGATCGGCAGAACAAGGCCGATACCGAGGAAGCGGACGAGGTGGTGGATGCCCACATAGAGCGGATCGAGCCCGAGAATGAGGGCCAGGACCGTCATCGCCTCGAGCCCGCCCGGCGCGAAGGCCACGAGGCCGTTGGCGAAGCTGACGCCCGCAAGCCATGCAGCGAGCGCTGCAAAGAGAGATGCCACCACCATTCCAACCGAGAATGAGCCCAGGGCGGCCAGAAGCGCCTTTTGCAGGGTCGAGCGCTGAACATTGCGGAACCGCTCGGCGATGAAAAGGCCGATCAGCACGAGGCCGCCGGTGGCGATCACCGGAGGGATGACACCCGTCACAGCTTCAGTGCCGTGGCTGACGGAGCTCATCACGGTTGCACCGAGCAGGACGGGAGCAGCCACCTTAAGCAGCTTGAACACGGCTCCCAGGACGAGGCCGCCAAGGAGAACGAAAGCCATGCCGCCCGGGCTCTCGACCGGCAGTCCCTCGCCGATCAGCGCGCCGGTATTGCCGCTGCCGCCTCCCGTGAGAACGACAAGGCTCGGCAGGAGCGCGATCAGCACGAAGAGACGAAAGTTCTGCACGATGGCGATGGAGGCGACCTCCGCCTTGCGGTCGGCGGCCACGGCCAGAACCGTGGAGAGCGCACCCGGCACTGATGCCAGCACCGCATCGGCCCGGCGCCAGCCGGACATGCGCGTGAGCCAGGCGGTCGAGGCCGCGGAGATCGCCACGACGCCGATCACCAGCAGAACGAGACTGCCCGGATAGCGCCCCATGGCCGCAATGGCGGCAGGCGTCACCGCCGCGCCCATGGCGGCGCCCGAGATCAGCATGGCTGCGTCCGCGAGAGCCCGCGGCATGGACACGGCCCAGCCGGTCAGCCCCCATAGGGTGGCCGCAATGGCGGCGCCCGACAGCCACGCAGCCGGAATGCCGAGCCAGTGGAACAGAAGACCGCCGAGACAGGCGATCAGAATCTGGGTGAGATGGGGCAGGAGGCGGCGCATGACGGTTCTGCTCAATGAACGTCCTTCACCTTTTCGTCAAATGCCGAGGCTGCGCAGTTGCCATGCGATGGGTGCCTGTCAGACTGAAGGCATTGAAACCCGGCATTGCATGAGACCTGAAAGCCTGCTGAGATTGCCCTTGCTCAAATGTGGAGGAAACGGTGCTGCATGGTATCGACCCGGCGCTCAATGCCGATCTTTTGTATGTGCTCCAGGCCATGGGTCATGGGGACGATCTCGTGATCTGCGACGCCAACTTCCCGGCCGATTCCATCGCGCGGCAAACAGCCTATGGGCGGCTGATCCGCATGGACAACGTCACCTCGCCCCGGGCGATACGCGCTGTCCTCTCGCTCATGCCGCTGGACAGCTTCGTGGAATATCCGGCGGAGCGCATGGAGGTCGTCGGCAACCCGTCCGAGCTGCCGGCCATCCAGCAGGAGGCTCAAGCGGAGGTCGATGCAGTGGCCCGGCGCGATGCCGGACGCGACACCTGGCCCATGGGCTCCATCGAGCGCTTCGCCTTCTACGAGCGCGCCAAGAAGGCCTATGCGGTGGTCGCCACCGGGGAACTCCGCTTCTACGGCTGCTTCATCCTCAAGAAGGGCGTGATCCCGCCTGCGTAGGATTGAGCGACTTCTAAGCCACCAGCCTCGGCAGGGCATCGCTGATGCGCCGCACCGCCTCTTCCACGTCCCCGGGCTTGCGGAGATAGCACAGGCGCAGGAAACCCTCGCCGGCCTCGCCGAAGGCCGAGCCCGGAGCCAAGCCCACATTGGCTTCGTCGATGAGCCGGAAGGCGATGTCCTTCGAGCTGGTGGCGCCCTTGATCTTGAGGAAGGCATAGAATGCCCCGCTCGGCGGCGGCAGCTCGACGAGGCCCGTTTCCGCAAGCCGTCCGACGATCTCCCGCCCCTGCTTGGCCCGGACGATCTGGTCGGCGAGGAAGCTCTCGCCCTGCTCGATGGCGGCCACGCCTGCGCGCTGGATGAAGGTTGGCGTTCCCGATGTCTGGTACTGGATCAGGTTCTCGATCACCTGCCCCAGAACCGGCGGGGCTTCGAGCCAGCCGAGGCGCCAGCCGGTCATGGCCCAGTTCTTGGAGAAGGTCTGCACGAAGAGGATCTTGTCCTC
>JALYFY010000709.1 GCA_030777385.1 Pseudomonadota bacterium
AGACGAGGCTGGGAAGGAAGAGCGCGACCTGCGGCCAGACGATAAGAAGTGCAAGAACCGCGAGCATAGGGATTAGCATGATCAGCGTGTCTTTGAGCGCCTCCGTCATGCGGATGCCCGCGACCGCGCAGGCGATCATGAGACAGAGACCGTAGGGCGGCGTCACCAGGCCGAAGGCGAGGGAGACGATCCCGATCATCGCAAAATGAACCGGGTCCATCCCCACCGCCTTGGTGAGCGGGTCGAGGATCGTGCCGACGATGATGATCGCCGGGATGGCATCGAGGAAGCAGCCGACGACGAGGAACGCGAAAGCGACAAAGAAGCCGGTGCCGATGCGGCCCATCTCCCAGGCGGAGACGCCTTCCAGGATGGCTTTGGGGATCTGGTAATAGGCGAGGAGCCAGCCGAAAGCGCTGGCCGTGCCAACGCAGAACAACGCGATCGCCGCGAACTTGCCCGTGTCCAGAAGGGCGAAGTGGAGCCCTTTGAGGTCCATCTCGCGGTAGACGAGAAGCGACAGCGTCCCCGCATACAGGACCGCGATGGCGGCCGACTCGGTTGCGGTGAACCACCCGAAAATCTTGCCTCCGATGATGATGAACGGCGTCATCAAAGCGGGGATCGAGACAAAGAGCGAGGTCGCCAGCGCAGCCCAGCTCGCGCGCGGGTAGGTGGGATAGCGCCTGATCTTCGCGTAGGCGTGCACGGTGCCCATCTGGGCGGCCGCAATGAGCAGACCGGGGATGATGCCGGCGAGGAAGAGCGCCCCGATCGAGACGGTGAGAATGCCACCCCAGACGATCATGAGGATGGAGGGCGGGATGATCACGGCGAGCACGGCCGAGACGGCCGTGATGGCGACGGAGAAAGAGTCGTCGTAGCCCTCCTTCCGCTGTGCCTCGATGAACACCTTGGACTGGCTTGCAGCGTCGGCGGTGGAGGAGCCGGAGATGCCCGCGAAGAAGAAGGAGAGCACCACGTTGATCTGGGCGAGCCCGCCCGGCCAGTGACCGACCATGGCGCGGGAGAGGCGCATCAGCCGGTCGGTGATGCCGCCGACATTCATCAGGTTCGCGGTGAGGAGGAAGAAGGGGACCGCAAGTAGGATGAAGGAGTTGTAGGCGTTGAACGTTTCCTGGGCGAGCGTCATCGCCGAGAGCCGGGGCTCGATGATCAGAATCGGCAGGCAGGCGAGCGCGAGCGCGAAGGCGATCGGCACCCGCAGGACAAGGCAGCCGAAGAAGATGCCGAACAGGATGACGGCGGCATCCCCTGGCGAAAGAACCGACCCGATCACTCCCAAGCTCCCTCGGTTGGAACCGGCGCGTCGGGTGGTGTGGGAAGCCTGCGACCGAGGAGGACGTTGAACTCGTCCCAAAACTGCTCGCCGAGAAAGACGAGCCACGTCACCCCGGCGATCGGCCACGCGATGTGGATCATCCACAGCGGAAGCTCAGCCAGCTCCGAGATGCGGTACCAGCCGAAGCGGGTGAACTCGATTCCCGACCAGACGAAGACGAGCGCGATGATCAGCACCGCGAGGCGGGCCACGATCTTGACGGCAGCGTCGGCCCGCGCCGGCAGCCTCGGCCAGACATCAACCTCGAAATGGGTGCTCTCGCGCACCCCGAGCATCGCGCCGATCATGATCGTCCACACGAACATGAAGCGGGCCATCTCCTCGGTCCAGATGTAATGGGGGATGATGGCGGTAAAGCGCGAGAAGATCTGCAGCGTAACGGGAACGACGAGGATCGCGACCGCAATAACGAGAAGCCAAGAAAGAAGCTCGCTGTACCAGGCCGTGAGCTTGCGCCAAGTGCTGCGGTGGTCGGCGGCAATCGGAGTCATTTGCTCTACATCCCTGTAACAGGCGCACTTTCCCGCCCCCCTGAGGGGTGAGACGGGGGGCGGCTTGTGGCGTTGAGCGCACCGTTAACCAGTTGCGCTCGACGTTGGTACAAATGCTTCGACCGTCCAAGCCTGGCGAAGCGGAACCACCTGAACCCTTCCCGCAAGGGGACGGAAGCGGCTTGCCCTAGGCGATGGCGTTCATCTTTTCATAGATGGCATCAGCGCCGATCTCCTTGGCATAGGCGGCCATCACCGGGTCGACGAGCTTCTTCATCTCGGCCCGCTCCTTGAACGGAATGCGCTTCAGCTTGCCGGCCTTCTCGAGCGCGTCGAGCTTCAAGGAATCCTCCGATGACTCCACCTGGCGGCCATAGGCGCCCGCCTCCTTGCCAGCCTTCACAACCGCGGCCTGGAGCTCGGGCGGCAAAGTCTTGAAGGTCTTCGACGAGAAGCACAGGGGGCGGATCGTGATCGCGTGCTCCGTCATGATCAGGTTCGGGCCGACCTCGAAGAATTTCATCGATTCGACGCCCGCGGCCTCGTTCTCGCCGGCGTTGATGACGTTATTCTGGATAGCGTTGTAGACCTCGTTATAGGCGATCACGGTCGGGGACATGCCAACGGCCGAGAAGGTGCGGCTCCAGATAGGCGCGCCCTGGACGCGGATTTTGAGCCCTTTGAGCTCCGCGATCGTGGAGGCGGGCTTGTTGGAGAAGATGTTGCGCACGCCCCCACCGGCATAACCGACCAGCATCACATCGGCTCTCTGGGCGACCTCATCGGCGACCGGCTTGAGGAGATCCTGGTCAAGCACCTTGTTCCAGTGCGCCAGGTCGCGGAACAGGAACGGCGCGTCGATGAACGGGGCCGCCTTGGAGAAGGTGGACATGTGGGCTGGCGAGACGATCGCGAAATCGACCGCCCTCCCTTGCGCCATGTACTCGAAATACTGCTTCTCGAGGCCGAGCGACGAGTTCTTGTGGATGGTGAAGTTGATCGGTTTGCCGAAGTACTGCTGCGTTAGCTCGCCGAACTTGGTCAGCGCCTTCGTGAACGCGTGGTCGTCATTGAACTGCGACGCGCCCTGGAGCGTGATAGCGGCCTGCGCCCGGACA
>JALYFY010000710.1 GCA_030777385.1 Pseudomonadota bacterium
CCCCCACTATAGTGCGCCGCCGTCTCCCTCCCCAGCGGACCCATCATGGCGCGTGACATCAGCAAGGTCGTGCTCGCCTATTCCGGCGGCCTCGATACCTCCATCATCCTGAAATGGCTGCAGAGCACCTACGGGTGCGAGGTCGTGACCTTCACGGCCGATCTCGGCCAAGGCGAGGAGCTGGAGCCGGCGCGGCGCAAGGCGCAGCTCCTCGGCATCAGGGACGAGAACATTTTCATCGAGGATCTGCGGGAAGAGTTCGTCCGCGACTACGTGTTTCCGATGTTCCGGGCCAACGCGCTGTACGAAGGCCTGTACCTGCTCGGCACCTCGATCGCCCGGCCGCTGATCGCCAAGAAGCAGATCGAGATCGCCGAGAAGGTGGGCGCCGATGCGGTGTCCCACGGGGCCACCGGCAAGGGCAACGACCAGGTGCGCTTCGAGCTCGGCTACTATGCCCTCAAGCCCGACGTGACCGTGATCGCCCCCTGGCGCGAGTGGGACCTGCGCTCCCGCGAGCAGCTCATCGCCTTTGCCGAGCAGAACCAGATCCCGATCGCCAAAGACAAGCGCGGCGAGGCTCCGTTCTCCGTCGACGCCAACCTCCTGCACGCCTCCTCCGAGGGCAAGGTGCTGGAGGATCCAGGCATCGAAGTGCCGGACTACGTCTATTCCCGCACCAACGACATGGAATCGGCGCCCGACAAGCCGACCGTGATTTCCATCACCTTCGAGAAGGGCGATCCGGTCGCCATCGACGGCCGGAAGATGGGCCCCGCCGACCTGCTGGCGAAGCTCAACGAGCTGGGCAAGATCAACGGCATCGGCCGCCTCGATCTGGTCGAGAACCGCTTCGTGGGCATGAAGAGCCGCGGCATGTACGAGACCCCCGGCGGCACCATCCTTCACCTCGCCCACCGCGGCATCGAGTCGATCACCCTCGACCGGGGCGCGGCGCACCTGAAGGACGAGCTCATGCCCAAATATGCCGAGCTCATCTATAACGGCTTCTGGTTCTCGCCGGAGCGCGAGATGCTCCAGGCTATGATCGACAAGAGCCAGGAATTCGTCACCGGCGAGGTCAAGCTCAAGCTCTACAAGGGCGGCGTCCACCTCATCGGCCGCGAGAGCCCCTACTCCCTCTACGACCAGGACCTCGTCACCTTCGAGGAAGGCGCCGTGGCCTACGACCACCGCGACGCTGCAGGCTTCATCAAGCTCAACGCGCTCCGCTTGCGGACCCTGGCGCAGCGCAAGAAGAAGCTGGGGCTGTAAGAGCAGGACGAGCGCATCATGGCCGGGCGTGTCCCGGCCATTCTCGATTGGGATGCTTGCTCCCTTGCAGTCTCACGGCAGCTCCACTTGGCTCATGCGGCCTGCTGGTCCGCCGATCCCAGGGGAACGACGATAGTGCAGCACATTCCCTGAGCCTCGAACCGGATGTCGAGCTGCCCGGCGAGCTCCTGGGTGATCGTCTGCCGCAGCAGCCGTGAGCCGAAGCCTGGGTTGGGCTGCGCCTCGAGCACGGGCCCGCCTAGCTCGCACCAGTCGATGTTCAGGGTGCTACCCTCGCCCGATCTCCCAATTCCCCAGTCAACCTGCACCCGGCCCGAGGCCAAGGAAAGGGCTCCGTACTTGGCCGCATTCGTCGTGAGTTCGTGTAGCGCCATTCCCAACACCACCGCCTCCTTGGGCAGGAGCTGCACCTCCGGCCCGCTCAGCCGAATGCGCGATGAAGCGGTCGCGTAGGGCTGAAGTTCGGTATCCAATATCGCCCGGAGAGAGGCTCCTTCCCAGTGGGTCTCGTTGAGCAGGTTATGCGTGCGGGAGAGGGCGAGGAGACGCTCCTGGAAGCGCGCTTGGGCAACCTGCGGCGGCACCTCGGGACGAGCAGCCTGCCAGGCCAAGGACTGGACTGTAGCCAGGGTGTTCTTGACGCGGTGGTTCAGTTCATCGATCAGCAGCTTCTGACGACGGTCGGCCTCCCGCCGCTCCGTAACGTCCTCAACCACACGCACCGAGTACAGGAACCCGCCATCCGCATCCCGAACCGCCGTGCTGGTCACGCGCGCCCAGCCGCTGGTGCCGTCTTTGCGCCGGAACTTGCTGTCGGTCGTATAGGTATCGAGCTTTCCTGCCACCTGCCGGGCAAAAAGATCCAAGTCCTGGTTCAGAACTGACGGATCGGTCGCGTGGCCGAAGTGGAGGCCGATCAGTTCCTCCTGGGTGTGGCCGGTTAGCTTGCAGCGGGCCTCATTGACTGAAACGAAGTGCCCGTCTCGGTCGACCTCGGCGATGCCTACCGCAGCATTGTTCTGGGTGGCGCGCAGGCGCGCCTCGCTTCGGCCCAAAGCGGTCTCCCGGCGGCGCAACTCCGTCGATGCTGTTGCCAAGGCGCCTCCTACCCGGTCGATCTCCGTCAAACCGGTGGCCGGCGCCGTAACAGGTTCGCCCTGGCCAAGGCGCTTGGCGAGGTCAACCAGGCCTTGCACCGGCTCGGCGATGCGTTCCCCGAACCAACGGGCGAGAAAGATCGAGAGCAGCAAGAGACCTACGCCCAATCCGAGCAGCGTCCACAGGGAGCGGCGCAGCGGGCCTTGAACGACATCGGCCGGGACGCCGACGAAGGCCATCCAGCCCGACACGCCTGAGCGGGCATAGGCTCCGAGTACCTCGGTTCCTTCGAGGTTGCGCCCTTCCCAGATTCCGTCAGCCTCCCGAGCCGCTCTCAGGAACTCGTCTGGAGCAGGTTTCCCGACGAAGTCCTCGTGGAGGCGGGAGCGGGACACGACACGATCCGCCCGGTCGATCACCGTGCCGACCCATGGGCCGGGAAGGTTCTGGGCGCTCAGGATGTCGGCGATGCGCCGCGGCTCAACCGCCATGGACAGGACATGGGTTACCTCCCCGTCTGCAAGGACGGGAACCCGGATGCTGATGATCGAACGTCCTGCCGTCGCGCCGGTGAAGAGGTCCTGAATATACGGCCGTTTGGTCGCAATCACCTGCTGGTCGATCGGGAGATTGGCTCCCTTCGGCAACGGGACACCCCAAGGAAGGCGGGTGTTGGCAACCTGCTGACCTGCGATGTCACGAACCACGATGGCATAGTCGTCAGGCCTCCGTTGAGACCAGGATTGCAGCGTCAGCTCGGCCTGGCGATGAAATGCCTCGAAATTTCCCTCAAGCAGGGAGGAGGAGGTGGCCAGCGCCTGCGCGGCAGCCTGAATGCCAGCAAGCTCACGGTCAACCGCAGCCATGATCCGCTGGGCGGTGCTGAGGGCTTCCTCCTCATAACGGCTGCGCTCCGAACTGGCGTAGTTCCACAGCAGGACGGCTGCAAAAACCAGCCCGGGCAGCACGAGAGCGGCACCGAACGCCAACAGGCACTGGCGAATTGTATACCTTCGCGATGAAAACATGCGGGCTAAATACCGCTGCGCTAGGGCAAGTCCAGTGATCAATCGCTGGCCCTGACAGCTAAGGATGCTGTTTAGGCCGAAACGATCAAGACCGTAGGTTTTGTCCTTCAGAGCGTCACCTGCTCCGGCGTGGTCCCGCCGCCGTCGAGGACGAATTTCCAGGATCCGTCCTGTTGCTTCTTCCAGATGCTCACATAGACGCCGTGGGCCTTGATCTCGCTGCCTTCGCGCAGCGTATAGCGGCCGAAGGTGTAGCCGAGGTCCTGGCTTGCGGCGATCTCCGCCCGGAGGGGCTCCCAGGAGAGAGCCGAGCCTGTGAGCTTCGAGAAGGCCTCGACAAAGGCGGATCTTCCTAAAAGCGGCATGCTGCCCGGACGGATCAACACCGGGTCATCGGCCGAATAGGCGATGAAGGCTTTTCCGGTGCCGTCCCGCTGGGCCATGGCGTTGAAGGCTCGGTCCGCATCGATCAATTGCTGAGCTGACATGGGTTCCAGGTGAATGGGCGTCGAGGAAGCAGGCAGGCCCGATTGCGTAGGCCATCGAGGTTTCGCCAGCGAATGAAGAAACCTTGTAACGGCGATTCTTTCGCCCGCCTAGCTTGTAATCCTGTTCCTCGCCCTATTGCGGCCTCACCTTTATCCCTATATTGCAGTGCATCAGATTTTCCGCCCGGTACGAGCCAGGGGCGCGGCCACGCTTGCCGCGTGCCGGGCCATTTTGTTTTGAAAGACTTCGCCCATGAAGCTGCGCAACATCGCCATCATCGCTCACGTCGACCATGGCAAGACCACCCTCGTCGACAAGCTCCTCTCCCAGTCGGGCAGCTTCCG
>JALYFY010000711.1 GCA_030777385.1 Pseudomonadota bacterium
GGATCATCCAGCGTAACCCCGAGTGGTCCATGCACGAGTTAGGTTGCAGAGAAGGCGAAGGTCGGCCCAGGGCGTGGCTGAACCGCCCATGCTCTTCACATCGATTGGGAGGCTGCGCGGATGGAAGCTGATGGGCATACAGCGGAAAGCCCGATCTTCCCGCTGCGTAAGCTTGAGTGGCCTTGCGCCAACTGCTGTGCTTCAATGCCACGAAGCGATGTTTATGCTAACGAAAGGCAGACCGGAAGATGCGGGAAGACTTCGGGAGCAAACGGATCGACATCGCCTGCCCAGCCTGCAAGAACAAATTCAAAGTTCGCGTCAGAAAGCTGCAGTTTAGGACGCAGTTGGACTGCAGGCTATGCAGGCATGAATTCGACGCTGCTGCAGTTGCCTCCCTTCCCGAGGTTAGAATTGCCATGGCGGAAGTCAAAAAACTTGCGACCCTGCAGGACAGATACTGAGCCGTAGCCGTCATGAGCGAGGGACCAGAAATGCCCGAGGGCGCGAACTCGATATCGGGAGCGGCGCAGAAGGTGGTGGGCCCGGCAGGACTCGAACCTGCAACCAGACCGTTATGAGCGGCCGGCTCTAACCATTGAGCTACAGGCCCTTCCAAGGAAGGCAAGGGATCGTGTTGCTGAAAGCCCGCTGTCACCCCTTGGCATGACGGAAGGCCCTGCCCTTCTTCCTGATCAAAGCCAGGAGGAGGGGCTCTCCGGATACCCCGGAGGTCTTTGTGTTCCTGTAATACATCTTCACCGCCGTCAAGCCGGTTTCGGTGCACCGGCGTGAGCCCTGCCGCCGCAGCGACGATGAGGTCTCGTGGGCATGACCCGTTCAGAGGCCGGGTAGATCTTTCAGAACCATGATCCACTTATGGTTCCTGCCGGGAAAGGGAGAAGCCGATGGGATTGCTTGTCGACGGGGTCTGGCAGGACCAGTGGTATGACACGAAGAGCACCGGCGGGCGCTTCGTTCGCAAGGACTCGGCCTTTCGCAACTGGATCACCGCCGACGGCTCTCCCGGCCCGACGGGAACCGGCGGCTTCAAGGCCGAGGCCGGGCGCTATCATCTTTACGTCTCGCTCGCCTGTCCCTGGGCTCACCGTACCCTGATCATGCGCAGGCTCAAGGGGCTCGAGGCGATGATCGACGTCTCCGCCGTTCACTGGCGCATGCTGGATCATGGCTGGACCTTCGAGGAAGGTCCCGGCGTCATCCCCGACACCGTCAACCGCGCCGATTATCTGTATCAGGTCTACACGGCAGCCACGCCCGACTATACAGGCCGCGTGACGGTTCCGGTGTTGTGGGACAAGGCCTCAGGCGCCATCGTGAACAACGAATCCGCCGAGATCATCCGCATGCTGAACCTCGCCTTCGACGGCATCGGGGCAGAGCCCGGCGACTATTATCCGAGGGATCTCCGCCCTGAGATCGACAGCCTGAACGCGCGCATCTACGACGCCGTCAACAACGGGGTCTACAAGGCGGGCTTTGCGACCGCCCAGCACGCCTATGAGGAGGCCGTCCGCCCGCTGTTCGAAACCCTGGATGCCCTCGACGAGCGCCTGTCCTCGCAGCGCTATCTGTGCGGCGAGCGGATGACGGAAGCGGATATCAGGCTTTTCACCACCCTGGTGCGCTTCGACCCGGTCTATGTGGGGCATTTCAAATGCAACCTGCGCCGGATTGCGGACTACCCGCACCTGTCGGGCTACCTGCGCGATCTCTACCAGGCGCCAGGCATCGCCGAGACCGTGAACATGCACCATATCAAGGCGCATTATTACGAGAGCCACAAGACCATCAATCCCTCGGGCATCGTGCCCCTCGGGCCTGCGATGGATCTCGATGCGCCGCATGGGCGCGATGCGCTCATCAAGGAGGGAGCATCGGATTGATCGCAAAAGTGCGAATCCACTTTTCACGTCCGAGGCTCTAGGGTCGATAAACCTCAACGGCCTCCTGGAAGCCTTCGACCTCGTGGCTGCCGAGCGGCAGGGGATTGCCCCACAGGTGGTCGACGAAGGGCTTCGACATGAGGAGCGGCTCGCCCAGGCGCTTGTTCAAGTCGGCGATGCGGCTTGCCAGGTTCACGTCGCGGCCGATCACCGTGAAGTCCAGGCGCTGGCCGGAGCCCACATTGCCGTAGGCCGCGTCCCCGTGATGAAGCGCAAAGCCTACATTGATGGGCACGGGAAAGCGGCCCTCGTTGTTGGCGGCCTCGATGCGCTGAAGGGCGCGGCTCGCGGCCGTGAGCGCCGATTGCGCCGCCCCGCCCGTGTCGTCGCCCTTGTCGCGCACGATGGCGAGAAGCCCGTCGCCCAGATATTTCAGCACCTCTCCGCCCTCGTCCTCGATGGGCGGCACGAGGCAGTCGAAGTAGTTGTTCAGCAGCTCGACGGCGCTTTCGGGAGTGAGGGTCGAAGAGATGCGGGTGTAGTCGCGCATGTCGGCGAACAGGATGGCCGAGCGGATACGCGTCACCTGCCCGCGCTGAATGGCGCCGGACAGAATGGCCTTGTGCGGATCGTCTCCCACATAGACGCGCAGCACCTCGTCGAGCCGGTTGCTCGTGGCCCGCAGCTCGGTCACCAGGGAGAAGGACGGCATCACCAGCCGCAGGATCGTCAGCCCACGCTCGCCGAAACCCTCAGGGGAGCGGGTGGCAAACGAGATCGCGTTTTCCGCTCCATTGGTGAACCGCACCGGAATGGTGAGATAGTGGCGGTAGCCCGCCTCCTTGAGTTCCGGAACGACCGGAAAGAGATCGTCCGGCGTTTCCGCCAGATCGAGCAGGAGCCATTCGCGGGTGCGGTTGACATGGGCAAATGGGCTGACCTGGTAGATGGCCTCACGGCGGTCGCCATGGGGCAGGTAGCGTACGACGGTCCCCTCCTCCCGGGTCCAGAACCGGCCAATTCCGGCATATTCGGTATGCAGCGCCTCGATCGCCGAGACCGCCCGGTCGATGGGGAGCCCCAGATCGATCAGCCGCTCGAGAAAGCCGGTCAGGACCTCATTCGAATCCTCCATCCGGGCCGCAACCGTGACCAGCCAGTCTCGGAGGGCAACGGCCCGCGACAGGCTTTCGGCATCAAGGCTGCGGGCCACGGCCAGCATGTCGCCAGGGACGTCCAGGGAGGGAGATAGGTGCATCATAAAGCCAAGGTGTGTTGTCCCCGCGCATCCTGCAACCCACGAGAGGACATTCGTGGAAGAAAGCTGATATGCGCTCCGAATGAGGCAATCGTTTTGACAGACGCCAGCCCCCGTAATAGAGCCGAGCCATGCCAAGCATCGACACGCTTTTCGTCACCAAAATCTACCGCGCCGAACTCACCGGCACAAAAGCCGAAAGCCGCAACGCCGAGCTTGAGGCGGCCTGCCTGTCCATCGCCGAGGACGACGAGGCCGGCCAGCGCTGGTGCGCCAAGCACGGCTATCCAGGCTATACGTCCTACGCGTCCCTGAACGACCTGCCCTGGCGGGTCCCGGTGTTCGGTGAACTGCTCAAGGAACTGGACAAGCATGTGGCGGCCTTCGCCAAGGAGCTGGAATTCGACCTCCAGGGCCGCAAGCTCGTGCTCGACAGCCTGTGGATCAACATCCTCCCGCCGGGCGGCATCCACACCTCGCACATCCACCCCCATTCGGTGGTGAGCGGCACCTATTACGTGACGATTCCCGAAGGGGCGAGCGCCCTCAAGCTCGAGGATCCGCGCCTCGGCTTCATGATGGCGGCCCCGCCCCGCAAGGCCAAGGCAAAGCCTGAAAACCGGCAATTCGCCTATATGAAGCCGGCGCCCGGCACCGTGCTGCTGTGGGAGAGCTGGCTGCGCCACGAGGTGCCGCTGAACGAGGCCGAGAGCGAGCGCATCAGCGTAAGCTTCAACTACTCCTGGCAGTGAGACCCGGCGGGTCCGGCAGCTTCCGCCTCAATCACTGCACCGACCTTGTCCTAAGAGTCCGGGTCATCAAGGTCCATCGGCCTGCTCACGTCGTCACCGGCACAAGGCCGGCCATGCTGGTAAAGGGCACATTTTATGAGCCGGCTTCTGGGGAGCATAGCTTAGCCCCCTCAGGATGAGGGCTCAGGTGTGGCGCTGCCTTTTGCCGGCGTGCCGGCTCCAGTGTCGCCGACCCGGCGAACAGGTTTTGCTTGGCACCTCCAAGCTTTCCAGAACCTTTTTGCCTCCGGTCTAGGCACTCTGCCCAGCTGACTGTTAAAAACGAAAATCGACGCCTCCTTTCCGGCGACACGATCCCGACGGTTGAGCTAGACGACGTTCATGCCATTGCTCCGTGACGATGACACCCTTTTTGCCGCCCTCATCGCCCGCGATCCTTCCTATGAAGGGTTCGCCTATGTGGGCGTGAAGACGACCGGCATCTTCTGCCGGCTGACCTGCCCGGCCCGAAAGCCGAAGCGCACGAACGTGGTCTTCTTCTCGTGCAGGGATGCGGCCCAGGATGCAGGCTTCCGCGCCTGCCTGCGCTGCAAGCCTCTCGACCTCAAGCGGCCCACAAGCGGCGCGCTCGAGATCCTGCGGGACAAGATCAAAGCCGAGCCCGACAGGCGCTGGAGCGCGGCGGATCTGAGGGCCCTGGGATACGACTCCTCCACGGTCCGTCGGGCCTTCCAGCGGGAATATGGCGTCACCTTCGCCCAATACGCCCGATCGCAGCGCTTGGGCCTGGCCGTCAACACATTGCAACAGGGAGGCTCGGTCATGGATGCTCAGCTGAATGCCGGCTACGAGTCCAGCAGCGGCTTTCGGGATGCGATCACGAAGCTCGTCGGCGATGTGCCGGTACGGATGAATGCGCATCAGGTGCTGGTCGCCCAGTGGATCGACACGCCCATCGGCGCCATGCTGGGCGTGACGGATGATGAAGGCGTGCATCTTCTCGAATTTGCAGAGCGCAAGGCCTTGCCTGCCGAGATCGCACGGCTGCGGCAGCGCGTGGGCCCAATCTCCTTCGGGCACAGCAAGATGCTTGAGACGCTTGCGCATCAAGTGGAGCAATACTTCTCCGGCAAAGCCATGTCCTTCAGCATCCCTGTCGTCCAGAGGGGCACAGCGTTCGAGGCAACCGTGTGGAGCGCCCTGCAGCAGGTGCCCCCTGGTGAAACGCGCAGCTACGGCGAGCTCGCCCGCTCCTTAGGCCGCCCCGAAGCGGCGCGGGCCGTGGCACGCGCAAACGGCACCAATCAGGTGGCGATCATCGTTCCCTGCCACCGCATCATCGGCGCCGATGGATCGCTGACCGGCTACGGCGGCAAGCTCTGGCGCAAACAATGGCTTCTCGAACACGAGCGGAGAGCCGCCGTAGTTCCAAACACGTGAGGCAAGACATGTCCGATCAGGTTACCCGAGCCACCACATTCAAGGCCCTCCATGTGCCGGGCCGCCCGCTGGTTCTCTTCAATGTGTGGGATGCCGGCAGTGCGAAAGCGGTCGCAGCCAGTGGCGCCAAAGCACTGGCGACGGGCAGTTGGTCCGTAGCAGCGGCGCATGGCTTCGGCGATGGCGAGCACATGCCCTTCGACCTCTGCCTCGCCAACCTGGAGCGCATTGTTGCGGCAACGGACCTTCCGGTCACCATCGATCTCGAAAGCGGCTACGGCGCCAGCCCCAAGGCGGTTGGGGCAACGGTCGCCCGCGCATTGCAGGCTGGAGCCATCGGCTTCAATATCGAGGACAGCTTTCCGGAGAACGGAACCTTGCGCGAAACCGCCGATCAGGTTGCGCGGATCCGGGAAGCCAGGGCGGCAGCCGATCAGGCTGGTCTTTCAGCCTTCCTGAACGCCCGTACGGATGTGTTCTTCCAGGCGGCAGCGGATCAGCATGACGAGAGCATGGTGTCAGCCGCCATCGAGCGCGGGCGCGCCTATGCCGATGCCGGTGCGGATGGCCTGTTCGTGCCGGGTCTGGCCAGTGAGAAACTCATCGGCCTGATGGTCGAGCGATCCCCTCTGCCGGTGAACGTGATGTTCAACGCGAGCATGCCACCGGCTGCCAGACTGGCGGAGCTCGGCGTGGCGCGGATCAGCCATGGGCCAGGGCCCTATCGCCTAGTCATGAAGGCTCTGGAAGATGCCGCGCGCGCGGCCCTGATTTAAGAAGAATGGCCCTGCGCCTTCTCAGGCGCGGGGCTTCTCGATCTTGGGCAGGAAATAGGCCAGGAGCCCGATGGCCGGCAGGAACGAGCAGAGCTTGTAGACGGTCTCGATGCTCGTCATGTCCGCAAGCTGCCCCAAGGCTGCAGCGCCCAAGCCCCCCATGCCGAAGGACAGCCCGAAGAACAGGCCTGCGATCATGCCGACCCGGCCCGGCACGAGCTCCGTGGCATAGACCAGGATCGCCGAGAAGGCGGAGGCCAGCACCACGCCGATGATGACGCTCAAGACCGCCGTCCAGAACAGGTTGGCATAGGGCAAGAGGAGCGTGAACGGCAGGACGCCGAGGATCGAGATCCAGATCACGTAGCGTCGTCCGATTTTGTCTCCGACAGGCCCGCCGAGAACCGTGCCGGCCGCCACGGCTCCAAGGAAGATGAAGAGGTAGACCAGGGCGTCCTGATCGGTCAGCTGGAACTTGGCCATGAGATAGAAGGTGTAGTAGCTCGTCAGGCCTGCCATGTAGAAGTTCTTCGAGAAGACCAGCAGCATCAGGATCGTGATCGAGACGGCGATCGTCTTCCTGGACAGCGCAGACTTGATCTCTGCGGGACGGGGCTTCGTCCTCATGTCGGCGAGCTTCGCCTGATACCAGCGCCCGACTGTGAACAGGATGACCATCCCGAGCAGCGCCACGCCCGAAAACCAGGCGATGCTGCCCTGGCCGAACGGCACGACGATGAAGGCAGCCAGCAGCGGTCCGAGCGCCGTGCCGGCATTGCCGCCGACCTGAAACACCGATTGCGCCAAGCCATGCCGACCGCCCGAGGCCATGCGGGCGACGCGGGACGATTCCGGATGGAAGACGGACGAGCCCATGCCGACGAGCGCGGCCCCTAAGAGCAGCAGCGGATAGGTATGCGCCTGCGAGAGCGTCAGCAGCCCGATGAGGGTAAAGCCCATGCCGGCTACGAGCGAGAACGGCTGCGGCTTTCGATCGGTGAAGGTGCCGACCAGCGGCTGCAGCAGCGATGCGGTGACCTGGAACGTGAGAGTCAGCAGGCCGATCTGCCCGAAGTCCAGGTGAAAGCTGTCCTTGAGAATGGGGTAGATTGCCGGAAGCAGAGACTGGATGAGGTCATTCAGAAGGTGCGAAACGCTGACGGCCGCCAGGATCGGGACCGCTACCCTTTCCGCCGTGATTTGAGCGGGCGCGGCGGATATGGCAGGCGATTTCGTGTCCATAAGGCATTCTTCGTTCTGCGGCCAAGCTTAAGCTCGACTCAACTGAGGCGTTTCTAAGCTCGCTATAAACCACATTGCGGCGCCGATATCCCGCTCATCTTGCAAGGCAGGGTCACGGTTAAGGCAGGGTGAGAATGCAACACAGTGTCACACAAGCCACAACTTCTTCTCAATTGGCGTATAGTGGGAACGCTCAATCAATAAGCCTGGAACACCGGGCAAAACACATAAGTCACAAGGGGATTTCATGGCACAGGCGACAGCCTATGAGCAGTTCATGCTCGAACTCGTGAATGCGGAACGCGCGAAGACGGGCGCGCAACCGCTTGTCTTCAACAGCAAGCTCAACGATTCGGCGGATTCGCACAGCAACTGGATGATCGCGGCCGACATCTTCTCCCATACGGGAGTGGGCGGCTCGGATCCGTTCCAGCGCATGCAAAAGGCCGGCTACAGCCTTGTGGGCGCAGGAGCGACGGCGGCGGAGAACATTGCCTGGGCCAGCACCCGCGCTCCCACGGGCCTCCAGGACGAGGTGCAGTTGCTGCACACCAACCTGATGAACAGCGCAGGTCATAGGACCAACATTCTCAACGGAAGCTTCCGGGAGATCGGCATCGGCTTCAACACGGGCGAGTACAAGGGCTGGGACGGCGCCTTCGTTACCCAGAACTTCGGCCGGTCCGGCACGAGCGTGTTCCTCACCGGCGTCACCGTGGACGACAAGGACGGCGACCGGTCCTACGACATCGGCGAAGGCCTCGGCGGCCTGACCGTGACCGCCGTCAGTTCGGCCGGCGCCCGCTATACGGCCACGACGCAGGATGCAGGCGGCTACAGCCTCGCCCTGAGCGCCGGCACCTATACGGTCACGTTCTCAGGGGGCGGGATTGCTCCCGTGACCAAGCAGGTGACCATCGGCAGCGCGAATGTGAAGCTCGATCTTATCGCTCCCGCGACGGGTCCGGTGACCGCCTCAGGCCCGACCTCGGCGGCCGACACCCTTTACGGCACAACCGGCGGCAACACGATCAAGGGCTTGGGCGGCAACGACAAGATCTATGGCAGGGCCGGCATCGACAAGCTCCATGGCGGCACCGGCAACGATACGCTCGTGGGGGATAGCGGCAACGACCGCCTCTACGGAGATAGCGGCAGGGATACGCTGACCGGAAGCGCCGGCAACGACACCCTCACCGGCGGCACCGGTGCGGATGCCTTCCGCTTCAAGGGCAAGTGGGGCGCAGACAAGATCGTCGACTTCAGGAATGCCAGCGACCGTATCGATCTGCGCGGCAACGGCTTGAGCTTCAAGGAACTCAGCATCAAGAAGGGCCATGGCGACAGCGACGGCGTGGCGGATGATGTAATCATCAAGGCCGACGGGCAGTCGATTGCGCTGCTCAACGTGAAGGCATCGCTGATCGGCGCCTCGGACTTCCTGTTCTGAGCCATACGTCCGGGAAAGGAAAAGGCGGGCTTCAAGCCCGCCTTTTTTCGTGATGAACGACAGTGCCTAATCGCCGGACGAAGCTTATTCGGCAGCGACCAGAACCGCTCCGCCGGCGGGAGCCCGCGTCTCGTCCACACCGTCATAAACCGCCTGATCGAGGACGCGCTCTTCCTTTGCGACGATCACGGGCACGAGAACCTGACCCGTCACGTTGGTCATCGTGCGCATCATGTCGACGACGCGGTCGATGGCGATGATGTAGCCAATGCCCTCCAGCGGCAGGCCAGCGGTGCTCAACGTCAGCGTCAGCATGACGATGGAGGTGCCGGGCACGCCTGCGGTGCCGAGCGAGCCGAGCACGGCGGTCAGGCCGATCAGCACGTACTGCGTGAGCGTCAGCTCAAGCCCGAAATACTGCGCGATGAAGATCGACGCGATGGCCGGATAGATCGCGCCGCAGCCGTCCATCTTCACGTTGGCGCCGAGGGGCACCGCGAAGCTCGCATAGCTCTGCGGCACGCCGAGCTTTTCCA
>JALYFY010000712.1 GCA_030777385.1 Pseudomonadota bacterium
GACGACCTGATCACCAATCGCCAGAACAAGCGCACGCAGGCGGCTTGAGCTACGCATCGTTCCGCAGCCGCGCCGGCGGAATTCAGAGTCGTTCTTGGACTACGCTTCTCTATGGCCGGGTTCGTCCCGGCCATTTCTTTTGGATGATCCATAAGCCTGAATGGTAGGTTGGTATCAGCGGTCCTCGCCCCAATTCGGCCTGCTTGTCCTTCAAGAATCCGGCTCTCACAGCCGCACAGATGTGACGCCCGTTTCCGAAGGAGCATCATATGTCCTTGAAGCGCCTCTTCACCGAACATCCCGAAGCTGCTGGCGAGTCCTATGTCGAGCACATGCATGTGGCCTTGAGCTTCTCAGGCCCTCTCCTGATGGCCGGTCTGGCAGCGCTGGTTCATGCCTTCCTGCCGTTCCTGTGCACGAGCACAGCAAGCACCACGGTCAAACGGCTTCATGCACGCATGATGAACCGCGCACGGCATCCCGTTTCGCAGGGGGCAAAGGACGGCATGGTCTCCTGGGACCCCGTCATCTGACCTGAGCCCTGCTGAACAACTTGGAACCTTAGCGTTTCCTCTCGCGTCTCACCCTCAGCCAAGTTCCGCAGGAGGGTTCGAGAGATGGGCGCGCGCGCCGCATTCGCCATTGCTGCCGCCATCGGCATCGCATTCACAGCCACGGGCGCATCCGCCCGAGAGATCGTGCCCTTCGAAGGGCGTGTCTCCCCCGGAACCATCGTCATCAAGACCGGCGAGCGGCGGCTCTATTACGTGCGCGGTGACGGTACGGCCCTGCGCTACCGGGTGGCCGTGGGCAAGCCCGGCAAGCAATGGTTCGGCGAGGCGCAGATCGACGGCAAATATGTTCAGCCCGCCTGGTCGCCGCCGGCGGAGGTGAAGCGCGACAACCCCCGCCTGCCCGACGTGATCCCCGGCGGCGCGCCCAACAACCCCATGGGTGCCCGGGCGCTCACTCTCAACCTCGACGAATATGCCATCCACGGCACCAACCGCCCCGGCTCCATCGGCACCTTCGCGTCCTATGGCTGCATCCGCATGCTCAACCAGGATATCGTCGATCTCTACGAGCAGGTGAGCGTGGGAACGAGGGTGGTGGTGGTGCCTTAAACGTAGAAATCCGCCCGGCTCGGCGGCAGCCCTGACGGCCTGCGCGTGCGCTTCGAGGGGAGCGTTTGGTGCACGCCCACCGCCGCGCGCTCGAAGGTCAGCGAGCAGCCGGCGAGATAGAGCAGCCACATCCGGGTTTTCTCCGGCCCGACCAGAGCCTCCGCCTCCTTCCGGCGGGCATTGAGGTTTTCCCACCACAAACGCCTGGTGCGCTGATAATGCGCGCGCCAGCCCTCCACTCATGCACCTCGAAGCCGTGGCGTTCCAGGTTGGCGACGGACATGGCCGCTCCGCAACGCCATGACACCCATAGGGCGTGGATGGTTTCCCCTCCGAATGGAGGGGGCGGATGCGCCTCTCGGGAGCTATGCTGGCGCGCATTCCCGACAATGGTAAGGTCTCATGCGTGCTGCTCTCCTTTCGATCCTGATCTCAGCTGCGGTGGCGCTGGCCGGATGCCAGACCCAGCCCTATGCCTCTGGGAATGCCCAGGCGGACGCCCTGATGGCGGAACTTCAGGCAGAATCCACGGCAACGGGCGTGGCTGCGACAGGCATCTCGATTGCCGGATCTCTGGATCCGTCAGGAATGGGAGCGGGTGCAGCCCATGCGATCAACAAGACCATGCTCAACGCTCATAATGCGCAGGTCAACGCACGCATCCAGAACCGTATCATGGCTCAGGAGATGGCGGTGGTGAAATGCGTCGAGGACTCGAGGGCCATGTCCGGCAAGGCCGCCGAGGAGTATGCCGAGGCCTGCGCCAAACGTGCGCGCGGGATCCCCTAAGCGAACGCGCAGCTTTCCTCTTGCCCTGTTCAATCGGCCAGATGTGCCAGGTGCCGGAGCTTTTCGGGATTGCGGATGATATAGACACCGACGATGTGTCCGTTCTCGATGTCGAGCGCGGTGGTTTGCACCACGCCGTCTTCTTCGAGGCTGACGAAACCGGGCAATCCGTTGATCAGCCCCTTGTTGAGGACAGGAGGCAACTGGCCTCCGCTCTTGCGCGCCACACCGATGAGTAGGCCGGCGACCTGCGCAAGCCAAAGAGCGGATTGACGGCCGCATTCCGGACGCCGCCGCCATCCGGGTGGGAGACGACGTTCTCGGCCAGGGGATTATAGGCGCAGCCGTTGATCTGCGAGGCGCGGGTTTTCACCAGCCCGCTGTTCTTCAAGGTCTTTTCCAGCTCCACCATCGGCTTTCCGGGAGCCGGGGGCAACTTCGAAGGCTATCAACCGGGCTTTCAACATCGTCTTAGTCCTCATGCGTCGCGTTGTTCACGACACCATGACGAGACGGGAAGGCCGGATGTGACATGGCGCCCGATGAATTCTCTTAAAAATCGCTCGCCAGCCCTTTGACCTCCCAGTCCTCGTAGCGGACAGGCTCCAGCCCGCCGCGGCCCTGGTGCTCCTTCTGCTTGGCGAGTTCCGCCGCGCGGGCATCGATCTCAAGGCGCCGCTGGGCCGCCTCCTCGAGCGCCCGCTGGGCGGCAGGCGAGAGAGGCTTGCCGGGGGCAGCGCCTTCGAGAGGCTGATCCGGACTCGTATCGGGTGTGCTGTTGTTGGTGCTCATAGGGTGCCTTATCCCGGCTCTGCGCCCCTCTTGGGAGGGAGCTGGACCGTTCCCACATAGGGTTCGAAGAGATTGCTGTCCGTTGCCTACGAGGTGGAGACCCCGATGAACACCGTCAAGACCGGAATGCCGATGGCGCTGTCGGCTCCATGCTGGGCGGCACCGGCATGACGACCGCGCTGGGTCTCGGGCTTGCCGCCAACCTGTTCTCAACCCACCCCGCGACGGAAAACAGGATTGCCGCGCTGCACGCTTTGGCGCAGGAGATGGGGCAGGACATGAGAATGGCGCCGCAACCGGGCTTTGTCTCTCCATCGCAACCGAGTCCCTGGGGCTCCACCACCCGCCGCGGACCTTGGGGTTAGAAACGTTGAATCAATCGGATGAACAAGCGGGCCTCGGCCCCCGTCGCCTCGCCTGGATGGCTGTTTCGGAGGCCATGAAGCGGCGCGTGCCGCTCGACGACGTGATGGAGGAGCTGGCGCGTGCGGAAAACCTGTCCGGCCGCGACGAGGCGCTTGCCCGCGCCATCGCCATCGTTACCTTTCGCAGGCTGGGCACCTTGGGCCGTGCCTTGAGCGAGCGGCTCAACAAGGCGCCGAAGGACGAGCGCCTGATGCACCTTCTGGCCACCGGCGCGGCGCAGATCCTGTTCCTCGACGTGCCGGATCATGCGGTCGTAGACAGCGCGGTGCAGCTTGCCCAGAACGATCCCAAGCTCCACCACGCGGGCGGCTTCATCAACGCCGTCCTGCGCCGCGTGGCCCGCGAGCGCGAGGCGATCCTGGCCGAGAGCGATCCCTGGCTCGACACGCCCACCTGGCTGGAGGAGCGCTGGATCGCGCAATACGGTGAGCCGCTCGCCATGAAGATTGCCGAGGCGCACCGCTCCATGGCGTCGGTCGACCTCACGGTGAAGGACAATGCAGGAGCCTGGGCGGAGCGCCTCGGCGGCGTTCTCCTGCCCACCGGCAGCATCCGCCTTGTGGAGCGCACCGCGATCCGCGACCTTCCCGGTTTTGAGGAAGGCGCCTGGTGGGTGCAGGACGCAGCCGCAGCCCTTCCGGCCCGCCTGCTTCAAGCAAAGCCCGGTGAGCGCATCGCCGACCTCTGCGCCGCGCCCGGCGGCAAGACCGCACAGCTCGCGGCAACAGGTGCCGAGGTGCTTGCCGTCGACCGCTCGGCCAAGCGCCTGCAGCGGCTCGAGGAAAACCTCGCCCGCCTCAACCTGAAGGCCGAGACCCGCGCCATCGATGCGGAGAAGCTCGATGCGCCGCCCTTCGACGCCATCCTGCTCGACGCGCCCTGCTCGGCCACCGGCACCATCCGCCGCCATCCGGACGTAGCCTGGACCAAAGCTGAGGAGGACATCCGCAAGCTCGCAGGGCTCCAGACCCGCCTCCTCGACAAGGCGGCAAGCCTGCTGAAACCCGGCGGACGCCTGGTCTACTGCACCTGTTCGCTGGAAGCCGACGAAGGCGAGCGGCAGGCTGAAGATTTCCTCGCCCGCCATCCCGCATTCACCCGCAAGCCTATAACGCCCGACGAGATCGGCGGATGGGCGGACTGCATCACGCCGCAGGGGGATGTGAGAACCCTGCCGTTCCATCTGGCTCTAGCGCATCGTCCGGACCCAGAGGGCCGCGTCAGCGAAAAGTCGCCCCGGTTTTCCGCAGCCGACGATGCGCCAGTTCAAGAAGAGAGTATCGGATCAATCCCAAAAGTGGAGGCCACTTTTGGGATTGATGCTCGGGCGGAGCATGACCGCAGCGGTCTCGACGGGTTCTTTGTCGCACGATTCGTGCACAACGGATCGTGACGAAAGCAGGGCGTCCCTTACCGGTTGTTAACCAGTCAGCAGGAACTCCTCTTCTAAGCTGGCAAGAGCTTATCAGCACAAGAGGAGCGCCACGGGTGGATTTCGGGCCGGATCGCTGGCGTTTGTACAGGCTTGCCGCTCGCGAGGCAGGCCGCGCCATGCGCGAGAGCACGGTCTGGAGCCTGTCGGGGCTCTCCGGCGCGCCGGTGCCCACGCGGCTGCTCTTCGCGCCACAGGATCTGCGCACGGCGGATCCGACCGTTGCGACAGACATCTATTCGGGCTTCTTCGCCTTTTCCGGCCGCGCCATCACCACGAGCGGGCGCTCGCCCTTCGCCTTCACGCCGCCGAGCCGCGCCTGGGGCGAGGCGCTCTACGGCTTCGGCTGGCTGCGGCACCTGCGGGCGGCCGGCACGGCGCTGGCCCAGGCCAATGCCCGCTCCCTGGTGGACGAGTTCGTCACCTCAAAGCTCGGGGACAAGCGGCTTGCCTGCGAGACGCAGGTGACGGCCCGGCGGCTCATGTCCCTCATCAGCCAGTCGCCCCTGATCCTGGAGGGGGCCGACCATGCCTTCTACCAGCGCTTCCTGAAGATCATCGGCCAGCATGTGCGCAGCCTGGAGCGTCAGCTCCGCGCCGGCGCCCTGCCCTATCAGCAGCTCATGGCAGCCGTTGCGCTCTGCTATGCGGGTTTGTGCTGCGAAGGGCTCGACAGGACCCTGCGGCGGGCAAGCCGCCTTCTCGCCCGCGAGCTCGACCGCCAGATCCTGGCGGATGGGGGCCATGCCAGCCGCAACCCCCGGATCATTGTCGACCTGCTGTTCGACCTTCTGCCCCTGCGCCAGATGTTCGCCAGCCGCGAGGTCGATACGCCGGAGGCCCTACTGCATGCCATCGACCGGATGCTGCCGATGGTGCGTCTGTTCCGGCACGGAGACGGCACCCTGTCCCATTTCAACGGCATGGGCGTGACGGCGGCGGACCATCTGGCAACCCTGCTCACCTATGACGACATGCGCAGCCGGCCGATCCACCACGCGCCCCATTCGGGCTACGAGCGGCTGGAGGCGGGACGCACGCTGCTGGTGGCCGATGTGGGCGCTCCCCCGCCGCGGCCCCTCTCCTGGGAAGCTGCGGCCGGCTGCCTGTCCTTCGAGTTCTCGAGCGCCACGCAACGCATCGTGGTCAATTGCGGCAGCCCGCGCAACGCCGCCGATCCCATCATCCAGGCCTCGCGCTCCACGGTGGCGCATTCCACCGCCTCCATCAACGACGTGTCCTCGTGCCAGATCGTCGACAAGAAGGGCGGCTGGCTCGAGCGGCGCGTGGCGGCCTGGCTCCTGCGCCGGGTCGGCCCGGTGGTCATCGCCGGCCCTGAGCGGGTTGCGGCGGAGCGCAGCGAGCGCGAGCACGCGCAGATGCTCAGCGCCAGCCACGACGGCTACCGCGCCCGCTTCGGCCTGACCCACGAGCGGCGCTGGCAGCTCGCGCCCAAGGGCAACATCCTGGAGGGGGAGGACATCTTCTGGGGCGAAGGCGCGGCCCGGAACGTGCAGGCCATCATCCGCTTTCATCTGGCGCCCGGCATCAAGGCAAGCCTCGCCCAGGGAGGCCGTGTGGTCATGCTGGTGCTGCCCAATCGCGAGGCCTGGCAGTTCTCGGCCCTGCCGGTCGAGGCCCATCTCGAAGACAGCGTCTTTCTCGCCACCGCCGACGGCATGCGCCGCACGGAGCAGATCGTGCTTGCCATCCAGCCCGGCGAAACGCCGTCCGTGCGCTGGCGCTTCGAGCGGCTGGCACGCGCCTTCAGCCCGGATCAGCCCCAGGAGCAGGGCTGATCTGAAGGCACATCAAGCTGCGAGCGATGCCTCAGGGGTTTCAAAACTCCCCTGAGGCCTTGTGCTCATCATCTGTTTCAAGGCGGCGGGTTCATCATCCACCATTCGTCCACTCGGCTCTCAGGCTCACGCCACATGCCGATGTCGCGCAGCGCATGGGCGTTGAGATGCTCAAGCCTCTGCAAAGCCCGCCGATGGGTGAATCGGTTCCACCGGGCGACGACTCCCGTCGCCCAGGATGCAACAGCCCTGACGGTAAGAATGGCCTGATAGAAACGCGGCTTGTGTTCTGGTGAAGGGAAATGTGTGTCCATGCTTGCTCTCCACAATCAGCATGAGGAGAGCAGAGAACCACAGGACCCTACCCGCCTCGGGAGGGTCCTCGGGAATGATCACGCACGCATCAGCGCAATACCCATCCCGCGCACCCTTTGAGGTACGTGAATTTATGGGTAAGCCTGGTTGCGCGGTTGATCATGACAGGAATCCTAGCAAAGGTTATATCATCCGGCAAGCCATTTGGATGTGAAGCAAGCGCTGGCGCTTCGAGCACCTATCGCGCATATTCGTGCTGAGACAGCCGTCGGAGCAGGCGGAACTGAATTGAGAGGGGAGTTAGGCTCTATGTCGTGAGTGTCACCGAACTCGTCAGGGTCGGAGCGGTAGCGAAAACAGCATGCAGCATCCTGATCACTGGGGAAGGCGAACTTCCCAATCGAACCAGGGGAGATCCTCGTCCTGAGCATGCGGGTCTTGGTTGCGGACTTCAAGCTGCCCCGTCTCGATTAACCAGATCAGGCGGTTGATCAAGACAAAATCTCTTGCCTCATAAGCCACGTCTCCCAACACCGCTCCTATGACTGAACGTGTCTTACGCCAAGCCGGACCGGCCTGCGCTTTGATGATGGAATCGAAGTGAGACAGGGGAGCAGAGACAAGCTCGCCATCTCGAAACACCCGAAGCGGCGCGTTTTCCGAGCGCAATCGAGACCAGAGTTCACAAGCCGCCTTCCGTGCAGACGCATCGAGTGGAGCACGCCTTCCGATCACGTCATTCCTGAAGAAAGCTGTACCGGGAAGATGATTGATCGTCTCCGCTTTGACAGTCCGCTCCGGGCGCATGGTAGGGGCGAGCAAGATTTCCGCATCGGTGATGTCGACAACTTCGGCGGGTCTGTCCTGCAAGCGGCAAACGATCTCCAGGAAGCCGGAATATTCTAAGGT
>JALYFY010000713.1 GCA_030777385.1 Pseudomonadota bacterium
ACACTTACTCGCGCGGGTCATCCTCGAGCCGATCGGTGGCGCATTGATGCTGCCGCCGAACCGGATTCCACTTCGGCGGATCATGCGTTAAGGGTGCGCCTTGTCCACGGACCTCGCGATGCCGAACGAACCAGCGCGGATGAGCCCGGCGCGCTCCTTCCAGGGCCTCATCCTGACGCTCCAGCGCTTCTGGGCGAAAGAGGGCTGCGTCATCCTTCAGCCCTACGACATGGAAATGGGGGCAGGCACCTTCCATCCGGCGACGACGCTCCGGGCCCTCGGCCCCAAACCGTGGCGAGCGGCATACGTGCAGCCCTCCCGCCGCCCGAAGGACGGGCGCTATGGCGAGAACCCGAACCGGCTCCAGCACTATTACCAGTTCCAGGTGATCCTGAAGCCGAACCCGCCAAACCTGCAGGAGCTCTATCTCGGCTCGCTGAAGGCTATCGGCATCGATACCTCTCTGCATGACATCCGCTTCGTCGAGGACGATTGGGAGAGCCCGACGCTCGGTGCCTGGGGCTTGGGCTGGGAATGCTGGTGCGACGGCATGGAAGTATCGCAGTTCACCTACTTCCAGCAGGTAGCGGGCTTCGAGTGCTCGCCCGTGGCGGGCGAGCTCACGTATGGTCTCGAGCGTCTTGCCATGTACCTGCAGGGCGTGGAGTCGATCTACGACCTCAACTTCAACGGCCTTGAGGGCGACCGGAAGGTCACCTACGCCCAAGTGTTCCAGCAGGCCGAGCAGGAATACTCCCGTCACAACTTCGAATATGCCGACACGGAGATGCTGTTCCGGCACTTCCGCGACGCGGAGGCCGCCTGCCGCAAGTATCTGGCGGACGGCGAGCCGAAGCCGGGCTCCAACGACAACCGCCACCTCATGGCGCTGCCGGCCTACGACCAATGCATCAAGGCCAGCCACATGTTCAACCTGCTCGACGCCCGCGGCGTGATCTCCGTCACCGAGCGCCAGAGCTATATCCTGCGCGTCCGCGAACTGGCCAAAGCCTGTGGCGCCGCATGGCTGAAGACCGAGGGCGGAGGCGTGGCGGCTTGAAACACCACCGTATTCCCTCCCCCTTGTGGGGAGGGCTAGGGTGGGGGTGTTGGCTCCGCAAAACCAAGCTCCAAACTCCCATGTCCCGAACGACAAAATTAGGAACACTTCGCTCCAGAGCTCTCCGCAGGCGGATGACAGATGCCGAGAAGCGCCTCTGGTGGCATCTGGAGCGTGTTACGCTTGCCGATACTCATTTCCGCAAGCAGGCCCCAATCGGCCCATATGTAGCGGACTTCGTCTGTCATAGGGCCAAGTTGGTTTTGGAAGTCGACGGCAGCCAGCACGGCCTTGAGAACGGTCTTCAAGCAGATGCGGCACGAAGCGCTTGGCTAACGATGCAAGGCTACAGGGTTCTTCGATTTTGGAACCATGACGTGATGAACCAGATCGATGTCGTGCTCGACACGATCTATGCGGCTCTTTACACCGCACCTTCGAACGGCGCTGGCGCCGACACCCCCACCCCTAACCCCTCCCCACAAGGGGGAGGGGAATAGAGCGGCGAATCAATTATGCCCGATCTTCTCCTCGAAATCTTTTCCGAAGAAATTCCCGCCCGCATGCAGCGCCGTGCGGCGGAGGATCTGAAGAAGCTTGTGACCGATGCGCTCGTGGAGCGCGGCTTCCTCTATGAGGGCGCTCAAGGGTTTGCCACGCCGCGGCGGCTCGCGCTCACCGTCATGGGCTTGCCCGTGAAGGGGCAGGACGTGCGCGAGGAGCGCAAGGGCCCGCGCGTGGGCTCGCCGGAGGGGGCGATCCAGGGCTTCCTGAAGGGGGCGGGGCTCTCGTCCATCGATCAGGCAAGGATCGAGAGCGATCCGAAAAAGGGCGAGTTCTACGTCGCCGTCATCGAGAAGCCCGGCCGCGCCACGCAGGACGTGCTGGCGGAAATCCTGCCCGGCATCGTGAAAAACTTCCCGTGGCCGAAATCCATGCGCTGGGGCGCGGCCTCCAAGGAGCCGGGTTCATTGCGCTGGGTGCGCCCGCTGCACTCCATCGTCTGCACCTTCGGTCCTGAGACCGAAGACCCGGAGGTGGTGCGCTTCGATGTGGACGGCATCATGTCGGGCGATGTCACGAAAGGCCACCGCTTCCTCGCGCCCGGCGAAATTCGCGTGAAGCGCTTCGACGATTACGCGCCAGCGCTCGAGCGCGCCAAGGTCGTGCTCGACACCGACCGCCGCAAGGACATGATCCTGCACGACGCCAAGGACTTGGCCTTCGCGCAAGGGCTCGAACTCGTCAAGGACGAGGGGCTGCTCGAGGAGGTGGCAGGCCTCGTGGAATGGCCCGTGGTGCTCATGGGCTCCTTCGATGAGGCGTTCCTCGACATCCCCCCGGAGGTGATCCGCACCACGATCCGGGCGAACCAGAAATGCTTCGTGCTGCGCGATCCCGCGACCGGCAAGCTCGCTAACAAATTCCTGCTCACCTCCAACCTTATCGCCAGCGACGGCGGCAAGACCATTGTGGCCGGCAACGAGCGCGTGGTGCGCGCCCGCCTCTCCGACGCGAAATTCTTCTGGAAGACCGACCAAGGGGTGAAGCTGGAAGACCGGTTGGAGAAGCTGAAATCGATCGTCTTCCACGAAAAGCTCGGCACGCAATACGAGCGCGTGGAGCGCATCGCGGCGCTCGCGAAGGAATTGGCTCCTGTCGTCGGCGCCGATCCTGAACTCGCGGAGCGCGCAGCCCGCCTCGCCAAGGCCGATCTCGTCACCGAGATGGTGGGCGAATTCCCCGAGCTGCAGGGCCTGGTGGGGCGCTATTACGCGCTGGCGCAGGGCGAGGACGAGAGCGTCGCCCGCGCCATCGAGGAACACTACAAGCCGCTCGGCCCGTCGGACCGCGTGCCGACCGATCCGGTTTCCGTTGCTGTGGCGCTCGCCGACAAGATCGACACGCTCGTGGGCTTCTGGGCCATCGATGAGAAGCCGACGGGGTCGAAGGATCCTTACGCGCTGCGTCGTGCGGCGTTGGGTGTAATCAGGTTGGTGCTGGAGAATGAACTGCGCTTACCTGTTAGCCGCTTTATTCGAGCTGCGCATCATGGGCTTTACTTCCGCTCAGATCGCGATGCGATAGGTTTGGCGCAGGATCGCATCGTACATGTAGACGATCTCGGACAAGATGTTGGTGCAGAACAAATTTTAGTTGCCAGAAATTCGGGTGACAAATTCGACTGGGATTTGGGAGTTCGTCAGACCGTTTCGCATGTGAAGCTCGAGTCGGCTGCGAATGTTGCTCAGGATCTCCTTTCCTTCTTCGCCGACCGCCTGAAAGTCTATCTGCGTGACCAAGGCGCGCG
>JALYFY010000714.1 GCA_030777385.1 Pseudomonadota bacterium
GCGCACCTTCCGCCAACGAGCGCACGATCAAGGCGGCCGAGCTGTTCGATCGCGGCTTCAACAGCAAGGTGAACTTCACCAATCCCGAGCTCATGGCTCTGCCGGTCTCGGCCAATGCCAGCCCGCCCGATATGCGACCCGTGATCTGCGACCGGCGCGGGCCGATGCCCCAGGAGGAAGAGGGCCAGCCTGTTGCCGAGACCGACAGCAACATCCCCAACCTGTTCTCCTCCGAGGTCATGGCCTTTGCCGGCGACGCCGCTCAGAAGCCGGTGCGCACCGTTCTCGGGCCCCGCACGGCCGTCGAGCCGGAGCGGGTCTGGGTCGGTTTGAACCCTCCCTCGGAAGCGGAGATCGCGGCCGCAGCGGCTGCGGAAGCCGCAGCCGAGCAGGCTCGCCGGGCAAAGACCAAGAAGGCTGCAGCTCCCAAGAAGACCACCAAGCAGGCCGAGCCCAAGGAGCCGACGGTCACCCCGGTGATTGAGAAGGAGACTGCAAAGACCGAGCCGAAAGGCAAGGCCCAGCCCCGGGTCAGCGTCACCGTCAAGCCGGTGACCGCCACGCCCAAGCCTGCTGCAAAAGCCCCGGCCGACACGAAGGCGAAGGCTCCTCAAAAGGCCGATGCCTCGTCAAAGCCGAAATCCGTCACAAACTGACCTGTCAGAGATCATCCACCTGAAAACGCCCGGCACCGACCGGGCGTTTTGCTTGTCTCCTTGCAATTGTCGCCAATCCGGGCAAACGGTCTGGGCTTCGCCTCTCAAGGCTTGCCATGAAGCACTCCTCCCCTGATCACTCCTCCCCTGCCAGCGGCCTGCTCTTCGCCCTTGCTTCGGCAAGCCTCTACGGCTTCAACATCGTCTATGCGCGCATGGCCTCCTTCGCCGGGGCCAGCGGATCGGCCATCGTGCTCTACCGGGTGTTCCTGATGCTGGTGCTGGTCGGCCTCGTGGCCGCGGTCACCAGGCATTCGCTGAAGGCGGCCCGTGAGGAGTGGGGCACCCTGCTTCTGCTTGGGGTCTCCACCGCCTTTGTCGGCATCTGCTATCTCTCGTCCGTAGCCTTCATTCCCGTGACCGTGGCAGCGGTGGTGTTCTACACCTTCCCGGTTCTGATCGTGCTCGCGAGCCCCTTCGTCGAAGGCACGAAGCTCACGCCGGCCCTGCTCGGCGTGGTGGCTCTCGCAACCCTTGGCGTGGCGCTGGTGGTGGGGCCGGCTTTCGGAAGCCTCGACTGGCGCGGGCTGGCGCTTGCCTTCGGCGCAAGCATCGCCACGGCGATCCAGTTCTTCGCCGCAGCGCGCTGCCGCCGGACCGGCGTGATGGCAAAGACGTTCTGGATCCACCTGCTCGTTCTGCCGACAGCAGCGCTCATCAGCCTGGCGGCGGGCCAGCTCGTGCCGCCTTCGGCCCTGGCCGTTGCGCCCGTTGCGGTTGCGGTGACGGTCGGTGGCTACATCCTCGGCTTCGTGCTGCAGTTTCTGGCGCTCGGGCGCATCACGGCCGTTGCCGCAGGCATCATCTACTGCACCGAGCCGGTGGTGGCTGCCGTCTCCTCGGCCCTGATCCTCGATGAAACCCTGGCACCTCTGCAAATCGCAGGCGGCGCCCTTGTGCTGGCAGCCATCGTCGCCAACGTTCTGATGGAACAGCGCCGCCCGAAGAACGCCCCCCTGGTGCCGATTGCGGATTGACCTTATGACAAACAGGCCCATGACCCCTCCTGCCCCCATTCCGCTCACCATCCTCACGGGTTTTCTGGGATCGGGGAAAACCACCTTGCTCAACCGGCTCCTGCAGGATCCGGCGTTGCAGGACACGGTCGTGATCATCAATGAGTTCGGTGAGATCGGCCTCGATCACCTGCTGGTCGAGACCATCGACGAGGGCATGGTGCTGCTGTCCGCCGGCTGCCTCTGCTGCACCGTGCGAGGCGACCTCATCGCAACCCTCGAGGACCTGCTGCGCAAGCGCGACAACGATCGCATCATGCCCTTCCGGCGCGTGGTGATCGAGACCACGGGTCTGGCCGATCCGGCCCCGATCCTGCATGCAGTGCTCTACCATCCGTATCTTTCCATGCGCTATGCGGTGGAGGGCGTAGTGACGGCGGTGGATGCCGTGAACGGGATGGCCACCCTCGATGTGCATCGGGAGGCCGTGAAGCAGGCGGCGGTGGCCGAGCGCATCGTCATCACGAAGACCGACCTCGTCGAGGACGGGACAAGCCTCGAGGCTTTACGCACGCGGCTGCGCCAGCTTAATCCAGGCGCAGCGCTCCTGAGCCCAAGTGCACCCGCGGAGACGATCATCGCCGGCGGCCTCTTCGATCTCGACGGCAAAATCGCGGACGTGGCCGATTGGCTGAAGACGGAGGCTGTGGAAGAGGCGGAGCACCGGAGCCACGCGCATCAGCACGGACACCACCATCACGGCAACGATCATCATCACCACCATGACGTGAACCGGCACGACGAGCGCATCCGCGCATTCTGCCTCACCAGCGACGAGCCCATCCGCCAGGGCACCCTGGACATGTTCCTCGACCTCCTGCGCTCGTCGCAAGGGGCAAAGCTCCTGCGCGTGAAAGGCCTCGTGGCCCTGGCGGAGGACCCGGAGCATCCTGTGGTCATTCATGGCGTGCAGCATGTGATCCATGTGCCCGCCGTGCTGCCGCGCTGGCCGAGCGAGGACCGGCGCAGCCGCCTTGTCTTCATCGTGGACGATCTGGAGCGGGAGACGGTGGAGAAGCTCTGGAACGCCTTTCTCGGACGCCCCGCCGTCGACCAGCCCGATGCGGCGGCGCTCTCCGACAACCCGCTGTCGCTTCGACGCTAAGCCGCCATCTGCGAGCGCTGCGCCCAGCCTGTCATGGATTGCTCCACATAGGCCGTGATCGCGTACATGATCACGCCGAGCACCGCGAGCACCACGAGGGCTGCCCAGACGAGGGGCACCTCGAAGGCGGCGGAGGCGCGGGTGAGCAGGTTGCCGATGCCTACATTCGAGGCGTTCTGCTCACCGATGACGGAGCCCACATAAGCGAGCGTGATCGCCACTTTCAGCGAGCCGAAGAAGTAAGGCATGGCGCGGGGCACGCCGACCTTGAAGACGATGTCGCGCTTCGAGGCGCCGAGCGCCCGCAGCACGTCCTCCATCTCAGGCTCCACTGTCGCGATGCCGGTAGCGACGTTCACCACGATGGGAAAGAACGAGATCAGGAAGGCGGTCATGACCGGCGGCACCCAGCCGACGCCGAACCAGAACACCAGGATCGGCACCACGGCCACTTTTGGAATCGAGTTGAAGCCGACGAGCAGCGGGTAGCTGCCCGCATTGATGAGCCGCGACGAGCCGAGCACCATGCCGAGCAGCAGGCCGAAGCCAACCGCAAGACCAAAACCCGCCAGGGTCATCCAAAGCGTATGCATCGCATGGTAAGCGAGCTGGTTGCGGTATTCCCACACGGCCGCAAGGATGGTGGAAGGCGCGGGCAGGATGAAGCTTGAGATCTTCAAGGCCCAGCAGGCAATTTCCCATAAGGCGAAAAACCCGATGGTGAAGACCCAGGGCGCGAGGGCAAGCTGATTTTTGGTTTTCATGGATGTCTCACGCAGCCGTGCGCGCCTGCGCGATGTGGCCGCGCAATTCATGAACGAGGGCTGCAAATTCCGGCGTGTAGGTGATTTCGAGATCGCGCGGGCGGGGGAACTCCACCTCGCGCTCGGCGACGATGCGGCCTGGCCGCGCGCTCATGCAGAAGATGCGGTCCGACAGAAAGGCCGCCTCGCGCAGGTCGTGCGTGACGAGAATGATCGTAACCTTCTGCGCCGCATGAAGATCCCGCATCACGCACCACAGCTCTTCGCGGGTGAAGCTGTCCAGCGCCCCGAAGGGCTCATCGAGCATCAGGAGCTTCGGCTCATGGATGAGCGCGCGGCACAGGGAGGCGCGCTGCTGCATCCCGCCGGACAATTGCCAGGGAAACTTGTCGCCCTGCCCCTTCAGGCCAACCTGGGCGAGCAGGCTCTCGGCCTTGGCCACATACTCTGCCTTGTGCCGGCGCAGCCGCGAGCGGTGCGGCTCCACGATTTCGAGAGGCAGGAGAATGTTGTCGAGGGTGGTGCGCCAAGGCAGCATGGTCGGGTTCTGGAACGCCATGCCGGCGAGCTTGACGGGAGCGCCAACCTCCTTGCCGTCCACGATCACGGCTCCCTCCCGGGGAAACTGCAATCCGGTGGCAAGCTTCATCAGGGTGGACTTGCCGCAGCCCGAGGGACCGACGATGGCGGCGAACTCGCCTTCCTGCACCTTCAGGCTCAGGTTCTGGACGGCCGGCAGGCCATCCTCAGCCCGCGCATAGACGTGGGTGACGTCGTGAATAT